>NZ_JBEXUX010000047.1:0-82464 GCF_040629175.1 Embleya sp. NPDC005971
TGCTGATCGCCCCGATCGAGATCGGCGACGGCGCTTACACCGCCGCCGGATCGGCGATCACATAAGACGAACAACGCGGCCAGCGCCGCGGCCGCCGCCGGGTGGCGTTCGACCAGCGCGGCCCCCGGCGCGCCGACCTCCGCCGACGCCCACGGCTCGGTGCAACCGAGCAGCGCCGCCACCGCATCGCACGCGACCGGATGGGCCGCGAGCAGGGCGAGGCCGGGACCCCCGGCGCCCGAACGGCCGCCGGCCGGGCGGACCGCCGGCCCGGCGGGCGCCCGCCACGGCGGCACCCACGCGTCCAACGCCGCGAGCCGGCCCGGGAAGATCCGCCCGGCCTCGCGGATCAGCAGCGGGGCGAGTTCGGCGCCGCCGGAGCGCAACGTGCCGATCAGGGTCGGCAACCACGGCAGCAACACCGGGTCCGGCAGCCGGGCGAACGCGTTGGACACCGCCTCCACCACGAAGTCGGTCAACCCCGGCACCGGCTCCAGCGCGTGCACGAATCCGCTCAGGTATTGCGGATAGGCGGGCAACACCAGCGGATTGCCCAACAATTCGTCGCAGCGCCGGCGCAGTTCCGCCCGGGACAGCCCGCCGAGCTGTACTCGGGCCGCCCACGACAGGGCGACCTTCGCGGGCTCCTCGGGATGCGACTGCGCGATCGCCAACTCCAGTTGGGTCCTGTCACACCCCAGGGACAGGGCCAGGCTCTCCATCCCGAACAGGAAGCCCAGCATGGCCGCGACCTCACGCACACCGGCGTCCTCGTCGGTGAACGCGGTCGGCAGCAGCGTGCAGTAGTGCGCGTATCCGGTCTTGACGAACGACTCGATCCAGGTCGGCAGCACCGGCTCGCTGGTTCGGTAGTAGGCCAGCAACCGCCGTACCCTGCGCAACACTTCCGGCGCACCGTCGACGCTGCGCTCGGTCGCCAGCACGTCCAGTGCCCGACCGCCCAGTTCCTCGGCGAGTCGGCCGCCGCGCAGGTACAGCGTCGCGTCCTCGACGGCCGCCAGCACACTCGCCGCAGTCGCGTGCGGGCCGTAGGCGGCGCGGCGCAGTCGTTGTTCCAGCACCTGTTCGATACTGACGCCCTCGTAACCGAGTTCGATCAGCGCGCGCTGTTGGGTACCCAGCGCCAGGTCCCACGATTCCTGGATCGCCGGTTCGCCCAGCCGCCGCTCGCCCATGATCGGCCGGGCCGTGCCCGGCGGCATCAGATAGCGCAACATCCACAACACGTCGGAACAGCGCGCCAACTCCGGCCGGGCCGCGATATCCAGCAACGCCCTTCGCACGCCCCGCTGTTCCAGGTTCAGCCCGAGCGGGGCGAGCCGGTCGTGCACGTCCCGCGCCAGCGGCGGCAGGGCGTCGTAGCCCACCTTGCCGATCCGGTCGCCGCCCATCATGATCTCGACCAGGCGGCGCACGTCGCGCCGACCCGGCACGACGTCCTTCTCGATGCAGGTGACCGCCGCGTCCTGGAAGTCGTACGGCGTGGGCTTGGCCCGGTCGCGCATTTCGGCGAGCAGGATCGACGTCTCGAACACCGCGATGGCGTCCGCGGTGGAGGCGAGATAGCCGTTGCGGCGCGCGGCCCGTACGACCTCCACGGACCAGCCGAGCAGTTCGTCCTCGTCCAGTCGATCCAGCACCGGCGGCCGACCCAGGAAACCGGACAAGCGGTCGCCGGCCGGGGCGTCCGGCACGGCCGGCGCCGACGGTGCGGCCTTCGCGCTCTTCTTCGGCTTCGCGGCCTTCTTGGCGCCCGCCTGACCGACGAGCCGGAACGGTTGTGCGCCGGTACGTCGGAGGTTCTTCGCCCACACCGTCGCGGCGATCGACACCGACCCGGCCGCGAGGCCGAACTGCGCCTCGATCGCGGCGTGGCTGGAGGGGATCAGCCCGTATTGCCACGTGGTCGCGGTACGCGGGCCGATCTCGTAGGTGTCGGTGCCCTCGATGCCGAACTCGGCGACCCGGGCCGCCGCGTGGAAGGCGCCGCAGACGTAGAGGCAGTCCGCGGGATCGGTGCCGGTGGCGGCGAGGTGCTCGCGCATCCGGGTCCACATGTAGCGCTCGCGGTCCTCGTCCACCCGCACGCGCCGCGAGTCGCCGGGGGCCAGCCGCCGGAACAGGCTGCCGATCAAAACCATGACCTGTCGGTAGGTGTCGTGGTCACAGTCGCCGAGTGGCAGTTCGACGTATTGGTGCCACCATTCCGACCAGTGCCGCACCCGTCCGTGCCGCAGCAGGTGCTCCTCCAGTTCGGCGAAGCGCGGACGCAGATCGCCGATCTCCAGGCCGATCGCGTCGCCGTGCAGCGCGCTTTCCTCCTCGGCCGGCGGCGCGTCCGGATCGGCCTGCTCGCCGCCGTCGCGGTCGCGTGGTTCCCACTGGTAGACGTGGTCCGAGGAACGGTCGACCAGGACCAGTTCGACCCCGGGGGTGTCCAACGCATAGGCGATCGCCTGGTATTCGGCGGACGCCTCGGTGATCGGCGCGACCACCGACAGCGGCGCCCACTCGATCGGGAAACCGTCGATCTCGGAGGCGAACGCCTGGACGGCCACCGGGAGCGTGCAGTTGCGCAGCTCGGACAGCAGCGGCGCCATGTCCTCGCAGAGTTCGAGATAGACCACCTTCGGCTGCTTGGCGCGCAGCCGTCGGGCCATCGCGATCGCCGAGGCGGGCGAGTGGTGGCAGACCGGGAAGATCTCCAGGGGTTCGCGGGCCGCCCGGTCGACGTCGTCGACGATGCCGAGCAGGATGTCCGCCAATGCGTCCGGCCCGTCGGCGAACGTCGCCGCCGCATCCCGGAGTTGACCGCGCAGCGCGTCGAACGCGCCCTCGTCCGGGGCGGTCACGACAGGGCGGCGATCGCCGTGCGACCACCCTCCAGGAACTCCGGCCAGTGCCCGCCCTCCTCCTTGCCGCGCGGCTCGATCACGCCGTGCAGGTACTTGTTGATGATGGCCAGATCCTCCGGTTCGCGTCGGGCCAGCGAGCCGACCAGGGAGGCGGCGAGGGTGTGTGCGGTCAACGCGCGGTCACCGAAGAAGTTGCCGTGCAGGATGGCGTCCTCCAGCACGCCGATCTGTTCGGCGGTGGACAACGACGACTCCAACCGCTCGTCGTCGCTGCCGGCCGCCGCCGAGGCGGCGCGCAGGTCGGCGAAGCTCTGCAACAGCACGTCCAGCAGTGTCGGCGGCACCTCCAGCTCGATCCGGTGCCGGCGCAGCAGTTCCTCGGTGCGGAAGCGGACGATCTCCGCCTCGCTCTTCTTGTTGGTCACCACCGGGATGCGGACGAAGTTGAAGCGGCGCTTGAGGGCGGAGGACAGGTCGTTGACGCCTCGGTCGCGGCTGTTGGCGGTGGCGATCACGGAGAAGCCCGGCTTGGCGAACACGATGGCGTCGTCGTCCAGTTCCGGCACCGAGACGTACTTCTCGGACAGGATGGAGATCAGCGCGTCCTGCACGTCGCTGGTGGAGCGGGTGAGTTCCTCGAACCGGCCGATCGCGCCGGACTCCATCGCGGTCATGATCGGCGAGGGGATCATCGACTCCCGCGACTGGCCCTTGGCGATCACCATCGACACGTTCCACGAATACTTGATGTGGTCCTCGGTGGTGCCGGCGGTGCCCTGCACGACCAGGGTGGAGTTGCGGCAGATCGCGGCGGCCAACAGTTCGGCCAGCCAGCTCTTGCCGGTGCCCGGGTCGCCGATCAGCAGCAGGCCGCGGTCCGAGGCCAGTGTGACGATGGCGCGTTCGACGATGCTGCGGTCGCCGAACCACTTCTGGGCGATCTCCCGGTCGAGGCCGTCGGAGCGCTCGGAGCCCAGCACGAACAGGCGGATCATCTTCGGCGACAACCGCCAGGTGAAGGGCTTGGGGCCGTCGTCGACGGACTCCAGCCAGTCGAGCTCCTCGGCGTACTTGAGTTCGACGGGCGCGCGCAACAGGTCGGACATGTGAGGGAGCCTTTCTAGGCGAGGAACGTCTTGAGTTCGTGCACGAGCTTGCGGATGTGCCCGGAGATCACCGGTGTGCCCAGGTCCTTGAAGCGTTCGCGGAACCAGGGGTTGACACTGCCGCGACCGGAACTGGTCACCGAGCCGACCGGGATGAACTTGGCTCCCGAGCGGTGCACGGCCGCCATGTCGGCGAACAGCCGTTCGGTGTGCCATTCGTAGAAGTCGGAGATCCACACCACGACGGTGTTGCGCGGTTCGGCGATCTTGGGTCGGGCCAGGGCCATCGCGACCGTGCCGTCGGTGCCGCCGCCGAGTTGGGTGCGCAGCAGGGTCTCGAACGGGTCGTGCACCCACGGGGTGAGGTCGATGGCCTGGGTGTCGTAGGCGATCAGGTGTACGTCCACCTTCGGCAGTCCGGCGAAGATCGACGCCAGGATGGTGCAGTTGACCATCGAGTCGACCATCGAGCCGGACTGGTCCACGACCACGATCAGCCGCGAGGGAGTGGTCTTGCGGACGGTGTGCCGGTAGAAGAGGCGGTCGACGTACAACCGCTCCTCCTCGGGATCCCAGTTGGTGAGGTTCTTCCAGATCGTGCGGTCGATGTCGAGGTTGCGGAACACCCGCTTGGGCGGGATCGACCGATCCAGCGTGCCGACACTGGCCTTGGCCAGTTGGGTGCGCAGCACCTCGGCGACCTCGTCGACGAAGCGGCGGATCAGATCCTTGGCATTGGCCAACGCGACGCCGGACAGATTGTTCTTGTCCCGCAGCAGTTCCTCGATCAGCGACATGCTCGGGGTCAGTTGCGCCGCGAGCCGGGAGTCGGCGAGCACCTCGCGCAGCTTCATGCGTTTGACCAGGTCCGCCTCGATGGCGGCCAGTTCCGGGCCGATCGCCGGGATCAGCGTGCCGAGATCGGGTGTTCCGCCGCCGACGCCGGTGCCGGTCCGGCCGGCTGCTCGACCCGCGGACCCGGGCCGACCGCCGCGCAGATCGCCGGGCTCGCAGCCGATCGCACGCTCCAGCCAGCCGGCGTCCGACTGCCAGCGGGACAACTGTTCGGCGCTGACGGTGCCCGATCCGGTGCCCAGTACATTGAGCAGCAACTTGCCCACCATCGCGGCGCGGCGCACCTCGGCGGCCCGGTCGCGGCCGTCCGGGTCCGGCTCGGGCACCATCAGGTCCTCGAACTCGGCGGCCAGTTCGGGGTGTCGCTGCACGATCGCGTCGGCGGACGCCTGTGGGTCCAGCAGCGCGGGCGGCAGGCCGAGGTCCTCGACCACGGCCAGGCTCGCCGATTCGAGGCTTGCCTGCTCCTGCGGGTCGAACAGGCGGGCCAGAAGCCGCCAGTAGAGGACCTGCCGACGATTCTCGTCGGCGACCGGCTCGGTGACCGGCTCGGCTGCGGATGCGCCAGCAAGGTCGACAGAGGCGGACGCGGCGAGGTCGAGCGCGGCTTTCGGGACGGGTACAGTGCTCGGCTCGCTCATGTGCGCAACAACTTCCCGGCGCGTTCGCGCAACACCCGCACTGCTTCGCCGGCGGCCTGTTCGGCCTTGACGCCCACCTTGTCCGCGGTGCCGCCGGCCCAGGCGCCGGCGTGGATCGTGACGGTCTTCTTCTTGACCGCGGTCTCGACGGCGAGCGGCTGGATCCGGAAGTCGCCGGCGTCCCACCGCACCAAGCCGATGCACGCGCTTGAGGTCGCGACGGCGTCGGGAGTGAGCGGTCCGGCCGAGGGGATGCGGTCCGCGTCGACGGCGATCCGGTGGCCCGCGAGCGTGAACGCGAGCCCGCCGTCCGCCCGGTCCACCCCGTAGTCCTCCAGGAACACCGGTATCGCGATGCCCGCCGGATGCCGGTCCAGGGGTGCGATCGCCCCGGCGCCGGCGCCGGGCAGCGCGACCCGGGCGGTGGCGAAAGCGTCGGCGGGCTTGCCGACCCGCGCGTGTGCGTCGCTCCAGATCAGGTCGCCCTCGGCGGTGATCGGCATGTCCGTCAGATCCATCGAGCGCCCGTCGCCGGCCGCGGCCGACAACGACAGATGCGGGCGCAGCAGTTGCCACCCGCCCACGCCGACCACGGTGTCCGGTTTGGGCGCCGAGACGCTCGCCCGGACCAGGCGGGCCGGGCCGCCGCCGGCGGGCTCGAACACCGCGTGCACCTGGGCCTGTACGGCGGTGGGGTGCTCGTGCAGGTCGATGCCGAGCGGCAACAGCCGGCCGGTCACGGTGTCGGTGCCGGGCGGTGCGACGGCGCCGGGATGGGTCAGCAACATCGCCCGCGACCACAGGTCGGCCCAGCGGCGCACCGGGATGCGCTCCAGGGCCGCGCCGGGGCAGGACGCCGCGAGTTCGGCGGCGAAGCCGTCCAACAGCGTGGCCGAGCGGCGCAGCGTCGGGTCCGGGAGCATCGCGAAGACGACCTGCCCCGCTCCGGAGACCAGGTCGTGGTCGATGCCCTGCCAGCCGGCGCGGGCCAGGTCGGCGAGCCAGGCGCGGGCCGCGGCGAGCAGGTTCACCGCCGCGAACGTGCCGGACTCGACGGCCGGTTGCTCGGCGCGGGCTCGGCCGGTGGCCTCGTCGATCCGGGCCACCAGCGCGTCGTGGATCGCGCCGAGCAGCGCGGTGCGGGCGGCGGCCAGGACGAGCAGGTGCTCCTCGCTCGCGGCGCCGACCGACACCTTCTCGACCGCTTCGGCAACCGCGCCGGCCAGCGGGGTACCCCCGACGGCGGCGGCCAGTTCGGCCAACGCGGCGGCCTGCGCGGGCTGCGGTCGAAGCAGGCCGCCGATCAGGGTCCGGTCGAACGCCTCGACGACCGCGAGGGCCTCGTCGAGTCCGGCGATGGGTTCGGCGAGCAGGTCGGCGCGCATCAGGCCACCGCCCGGGTCGGCGGGAACCACTGCATCTCCGGCAACGGCGCGGTGGTCGCGGCGAGTTCGAGATAGCCGAGGTGGCGCAGGAAGCGGCTGAAGACGGGAGCCGCGGCCGAACGATCGGCCTGCGCCGGGCGGGTGGCGGTCATCGCCTCGGTGATGGCCCGCGCGTCGGCCGCCGCGTCGACCCGCAGATAGCGCGCGACCCGGTCGGCGCCGTATTGGAGCACCGCCTCGGTGATCATCGCGCCGATGTGCTTGCAGAACGAGCCGTGCGCGCCGCCGCAGGGCCGGTTGTTGTTGGTGCTGCACGCGAAGGCGTAGCTGCGCGTCGCGATCGACGAGACGTAGACCCGCCCGATGTCCGAGCCGCTCGACACCACGCCCTGGAGGCGTCCGTCGGCCAGTTCGACGAACGGGACCTTGGCGAGCTTGCGCGGCCGGGCGGGTGGGATCACCCGCGCCGCGCTCGATGCCTCCCACACTTCCCCATCCGGGAACACACCATCTCCTTTACGCCCAGGGGATTCGGCCCGCCGGATCGACGGGACGCACCGAACGTACTGGTGATCACCGACAGCGCAGCCACCCGTCCAGGGCGGCGATGGTGGTGTCCGTGCAGGTGTGCACGATCGTGTGCCAGCCTCGCGCCAGGGCCGCGGCGCAGTTCGCGGGCACGTCGTCGATCAGCACACATCGATCCGGTCGCACGCCGGCCGTCGCCTCGGCGTGCGCGTAGATCCGCGGGTCGGGCTTGCTCAGGCCGCACACGTGCGAGGCGATCACGGTGTCGAACAGGCCCGGGTACAGGTGCGGTGCGGCGGCGTGCAGCAGCGCCTGTCGGTGTGGTTCCCATTCGAGCACGCTGTTGGTGAGCAGGCCGATCCGCACGCCGGGTCGTTCGACCGTGCGCAGGTGGGCGAGCAACCGGGTGTCGATCAGGCGGCCGTCGTACCAGTGGTCGCCGAAGCGGGTCAGGTCGATGCGTGGGATTCGCGGGGCGAGCGCGGCGGTGACCCGGCGGCCCCACTCGGCCTGGCTGATCCGGCCGCGTTCGAGTGCCTCCAGGTCGCCGGTGCATCCGGTGCCCGGGGCGAGGTCGTCGGCGACCCGGCGGACCGCTTCGCGGAACGCGTCCGCGGGCAGGTCGGCGGCGGTGAGCACGCGGTCGAGGGCCTCGTCGAGCGGTGAGGTCAGCACGCCGCCGAAGTCGCTCCACACCACGATGTCGGCGGTGGCTCGCGCGGCCGTCATGCCCGCACCTGGTCGGCCGCGCCGAGACGCTGCCCGGCCACACGCTCGGCCTCGGCTCCGGCGTCGGCTCGGTCTCGCCCCCGGAGGTCGGGCCCGTCCGACTCCGGGTGCTCCACCCTCCGCCCGTCCGGTCCGAACAGGTGCAGCCGTTCGGCCGCGACCCGGACCCGGACCCGCTCCCCCGCCGCCCGGAACGGGCCCTCGGCGGGCACGGTGACCGCCCAGGACGAGCCACCCTCGACCGTGCTCCGGCAGGTCACCACCCGGCCGTCGCCGGTGTACTCGACGATGTCGACGATCCCGTCCACGACCAGCCCCGCACCGGTGAGCGCGCCCGCCGCCGACCCGAATCCGCCCGCGGGCGCCGCCTCCGGCACGCCGTCGGCCGGACGCCAACCCAACGACACCGGCCCCGCCGGCAACGGCTCGGCCGGGCCCGCGAGTCGCGCCTGCAACCCGGGGGCGCGCAGACCGACCCCGGCCGTTGTCGCCGACCCCTCGGCGATCGTTTCCACCGGTTGCAGGTTCATCGCCGGACTGCCGAGGAAGCCGGCCACGAACGTGTTCGCCGGTCGGCTGTACACCTCCTGCGGAGACCCGGCCTGGGAGAGTCGGCCACCGTCGAGCACCACCAGGTGGGTGGCCATCGACAACGCCTCCAGTTGATCGTGCGTGACCAGCACCGCGGTGCAACCGAACTCTCGGTGCAGTCGCACCAGTTCGGCGCGCGCGTGGTGGCGCAACTGGGCGTCGAGCGCGGACAGCGGCTCGTCCAGGAGCAGTACCGACGGACCCCGTACCAGGGCCCGGGCCAGCGCCACCCGTTGCCGTTCGCCGCCGGAGAGTTGGCTCGGCCGCCGGTGCTCCTTGCCGTCGAGCCGCACCAGGGCGCAGGCCCGCCGCACACTCTCCGCGATCTCGGCCCGGGACGCGGCGGCCGGCGCGTCGGCGCGCCCGGTCCGGGTGATCCGGGCGGTCAGCCCGCGACGGCGGTCGTGCCGGGCCTGGATGCGCAGGCCGAAGCCCACGTTCTCGGCGACGGTCATATGGGGGTAGAGCGCGAAGTCCTGGAAGACCATGGACAGATCGCGGCGGCCGGGCGGCAGGTCGGTGACGTCGGCGCCGTCGATGGCGATGTGTCCCGCGTCGGGTGTCTCCAGGCCCGCGATCAGCCGCAGGGCGGTGGACTTGCCGCATCCCGACGGGCCGACCACGACGGTGAACGAGCCCGGTGGGATGGTCAGTTCCGGCAGGTCCAGGGCCGGGCGGTCTCCGTCGGCGTAGGACTTGACGAGATCGCGCAGCACGATCCCGCCGAGGGCGGCTCGGTCGGTCATGTCGGGGGTCACCGCAATCCGGAGTGGAGGAACGCGTCGGCGACGCGACGCGAGGCGAACAGGTACACGGCGACCACGGGCAGCGTGGCGAGCATGGCCGCGGCCAGCAGCGGCCCGGGGTTGGGCCCTTCCTGGTTCTGGAACAGTTGCAGGCCCACCTGGATGGTGGTGTGTTCCCGGCTCGGCGCGGCCAACAGCGGCCACAGGTATTCGTTCCAGGTGCTGATGAACACCAGTACGGCGACCGCGCCCAGGGCCGGGCGCAGCAGCGGGAGCACGACGAAACGCAGGGTCTCCCACGGCGTCGCGCCCTCCAGCGCGGCGGCTCCGAGCAGGCCCGCCGGGATGGCCTTGACGTGCTCGTGCAGGAGCAACACGGCCAGTGCGCAGCCGGAGAGTTGCGGCAGCACCAGGCCGGGGTAGCTGTCCCGCCACCCGAGTTCGGCGAGCATCAGGAAGTGCGGCACGATCAGCGACTGGGTCGGCACGACCAGGGCCACCGCGAGCGCGCCCATCATCCAGCCGCGCAGCGGGACGTGGAAACGCACCAGGGCGTAGCCGGCGAGCACGCCGACCGTCAGTTGCGCGAGCGTGACACCGGCGGCCATCACGAAGGTGTTGACCAGCAGCCGGACGATCGGGAAGTCGTCCAGGGCACTGCGATAGTGCTCCAGGCTCGCCGGCCACGGCACCGGATCGGTGCCGTAGATGTCGTTGGCGGGTTTGAACGAGGTGATCAGCGCCCACAGGACCGGGAAGAGCATCGCGCCGGCGACGGCGAGCAGCACCGCGTGCCGGGCCCCCGCGCGCAGGACGCGGCCGACCCGCGGGGCACGCGGATACCCGGCGGCCCGCCGGTGGAGGGTGCGCGGTGCCGGGGTGGGCGGGTCAGCGTGGGCGGGCACGGGCGAACCTCCGGGTGACGCGTGCGGCCAGGACGCGCAGCGCGAACAGGGCGGTGAGCGCGAGGACGATGACGACCGCGGCGGCCGAGGCGGCGCCGATGTCGAAGAAGGTGAAGCCGTAGGTGTAGAGCCGGTGGTAGACGTTGTCGGTGCTGCCGTCGGGGCCGCCCTGGGTCAGCACGGCCACGTTGGTGAACACCCATTGGCCGGCCAGCACGACGCACACGAAGCCGAGGAGCACGGTGGTCCGGCGCAGTTGTGGCCAGACCACGAAGCGGGTGATCTCCCATTCGGTGGCGCCCTCGACGCGGGCGGCCTCGATACCGCGCCGGTCGATGCCGGCCAGGGCGGCGCCGAACAGCAGCATGTTCAGCGCGACGATCTTCGCCGCGGTGACCGCCACCACGACCGGCAGGGCGGTGTCGGGATCGCCGAGCCAGTTGCGGTCGGACCCCAGGCCCAGGCCGCCGAGCGTCGCGTTGGCGACCCCCTGGAGCGGGTTCAACACGAACTGCCAGGAAACGGCGGTGGCGACGGGGGCCAGCACCACCGGCAGGAAGAGCAGTGCCCGATAGATCTCCGAGCCGCGTCCCGGCCGCTTCCAGAGCATGATCGCCAGTCCCAGCGGCACGAACGTGGCGAAGGGGACCATCAGTACCACGTAGAGCAGCGTGCGCTGGATCGCCTGCGGGAACTCCGGTTCTCCGAACAGGCGTTCGTAGTTGTCCAGGCCGACGAACGGTCGCCGGTCGGAGGTCAGATCCCAGTCCAGGAAGCTGAGCACGCCGGTGAACACGAGCGGCCCGTAGACCCACACGACCAGCGACGCCAACATCGGCGTGAGATAGAGCCAGGGCCCCACCCGCCCGGTGCGCCGGCCGCGCGCGGCTCGGGCGCCGGTGCCCGCGCCCGGCTCCCCCGCCGGTGCGTCCGGTGCGCGCCGGCCGGGTGCGGTCCGCACCGCGGTCGTGCTCACGAGCGCGAGGCCAGCGAACGGATCTTGCTCGCGGCCTCGTTCAGCGTCCGGGCCGGATCGGCCTTGCGCAGCACGATCGGCTCCACCGCCTCGTCCTGGAGGGCCAGCACCGCCTGATTGGCGCTGCGCCCGGGGAAGAACGTGTACGGGGTGACCGCGTCGAGTTGGTCGAGCGCGGGCAGCAGGCGTTTGTTCTGCGCGAAGTAGTCGGCCAGGTGGGCGGGGTCGGTGACCAGTGCCGGGCGCAGCGGCAGATAACCCATGTCCCGGGTGATCACGGTGAAGCCCTGCGCCCCGGTGAGGAAGGCGACGAACCGCCAGGCGGCGCGCTGTCGGGCCTTGTCCTTGGTGAGCACGGCCAGGCCCGCACCGGAGTAGGTCGGTCGGGCGGGTGCGTCGGTGAAGCGTGGGAAGCCGGCCGTGCGCAGGTCGAATTTGCCGTTCGCGGCCTTCTCGAAGTTGGTCAACGCGGCGGTGCTGAGCACGATCATGGCCAGTTTGCCGCCCGCAAACGCCGCGACGGCGTCGTTCGCGGACACCGCGGGCGCGGCGCCGGAGACGGTGAGGTCCTGCAGCACGGTCAGCGCGCCGACGGCGGCCGGGTCGGCCACCGCGGGACTGCCGTCGGGGCGCAGCAGCGTGCCGCCGTTGCTCGCGATCACCGATTGGGTGAGGTAGTCGGACTTGCCGGCGTCGGCGACCGCGAAGTAGACGCCCTGTGCGCCGGTGCGGGTGACGGCCAGCGCCGCGTCCTTGATCTCGGCGACGGTGCGCGGCGCGCGGTCGGGGTCGAGCCCGGCCTTGCGGAAGAGGTCGGCGTTGTAGAACAACACCGGGATGGACATCGTGTACGGCATCGCCTTGACCTTGCCGTCGTGCCTGACCGCGTCGAGCACGCCCCGGGACATGCCGGCCACGTGGGCCTGCCAGTCGGCCGGGGAGACGAGGTCCTGGACCGGTACCAGGGGCAGGTTCGCGTACGCCTCGGCCATCTTGCTCCAGCCGATCTGCGCCACGTCGGGCGGATTGCCGGCGGCGGTGTCGGTGCGCAGCTTGGTGAGCACGTCCTTGACCGCGACGCCCTGCGGTCGGATCCGGATGTCGGGGTTGGCCGCGTGGAAGGCGTCGATGAGCTTTTGGGTGCCCTGTCCGCCGAGGTCGGGGGTGCCGTAATTGTAGGAGAGGAAGTCGAGCGTGACGGTCTTGCCACCACCCCCGCCGCTCCCGCCGCCGTCGGCGCCGCACGCGGTCAGCGCCGCCAGTCCGAACAGGCCCAGGACGGATCGGCGGGCCAGGACCGCGCCACCCCCACCGGCCCCGCCGGCCCGGCTCCGGGCCCGCGTCGTCGGGACCGCCGGTATCCGAGCCGCCACTGTCCCTGTCGCCACTGTCCGTGTCGCCTGCATCACGAGCCTTTCCGAACGTCGAATCGAGCCCCGGGGTGGGCCAATCGCACGGGTCCGTCGTAGACCGCCTCCGCCTCGGCCCGGCGCGCCCGCAGCCAGGCCGGGTCGGCGGTGACGAAATGGGTGAGCACGAGCTGCCCGACACCGGCGGCGGCCGCGGCCCGACCGGCGTCGGCGGCGCTCAGGTGCCCGTGCGCACCGTTGTCGGTCTGCTCCAGCGTGGCTTCGGCGAGCAACAGATCCACGTCCCGGGCCAGTTCCGGCAGCGCGTCGGTCACCCCGGTGTCGCCGGTGTAGACCAACGTGCCGTCGGGGCTCTCGACACGCACGCCGCAATTGGGCGAGGAGTGCCGCAGTTCGTGCATCCGCACCCGACAGTCGGCGACGGCGAACGTGTCGCCGGAGGCGTACTCGCGCACCTCGAAAGCCAATTCGAAGGCTTGATCCAGCAGCGGCATGGTGCGCACCGGGAACAGCGCCGCCAGGCGGTCCAGCACGTCGCGGGCGCCGGCCGGGACGTAGAGCGGCAGCCGCCCCCGATCGGCGCGCGGCGGCGGCAGCGCGGCCCGCTTGAACGACTCGGGCAGATCGCCCGGGTAGGGCACCGTCGCGGCCAACAACCGCTTGCCGAGCGGGAGCAGGTCGTAGCAGTGGTCGAGGTGCATGTGGCTGATCACGACGGCGTCGAGCCGATCCGGCCGAGTGACCGACCCCAGGCCCGTCATCACGCCCGGACCGCAGTCGAGCAGGATGTGTCCGCCGGCCGAGGTGACGAGATAGCCCGAACTGGCCTGCCCGTCGGCCGGCATGCCCGAACGGCAGCCGAGCACGGTGAGTTGCATTTCCGAATCCGATCCACGAGTCGATGCGAAAGGCCGTGCCTTCGCACCGAAATCGTGATTCACCGGCCATGGACCGGCAATGAGCAATCGACGAACGCACCATTGCCTCGGACAATCGCCGCGGTCGGGCCGGGGCCGAGCACGCCGAAACGCGCCGAAAGCCGCGACCGTCGTTCCGCGCCGCCGTGCCTATGCCACCTCGATCGTCTCGACGCTGTCCAGGAACGCCGTCACGAGCGGGTCGTGATCGTCGGCGCGCCAGACCACGTCCAGGCTCAACATCGGTACGGGATCCACCAACGGCACCACGCTCAGACCACGCGTCGCCGGTTGGCCGGCCCGTACCGCGTCCGAGGCGAAGCCCACGACCGGTCTCGTGGAGACCACCACGCCGGTGGCACCGGTGTCGTCCACCTCGTCGGCGATGGTCAGGCTGATCCCGCTGTCCTGGGCGGCGCGCACGATGGTGTCGTACATCGCCGGGCTCTGCTCGCGTTGGAACAGTACGCAGGGCTGGTGCGCGAGTTCGCGAAAGGCCACCCGCTCGCGCCGCGCCCACGGATGCCCGTCGCCGACCACCGCGACCAGCGGCAGCGACAACAGCCGACGGGACCGCAACCGCGCGCTCAGTGGCCGGCCGAAGATCAACGCGACGTCCAGCTCACCCGCGAGCAGACCGGACAATTGCGGCCCACTGCGCTTCTCCCACAACGACGTCAGCACCCCCGGATGCTCCTCGGCCAGCCGCTGCAACGTCGGCGGCAACACCCGCTGCCCGGCCGGGAAGTTGAACCCGACCCGCACCGTGCCCACCCGCCCGGCCGCCGCCTCCCGGGCCAGATCGGCGGCCTTGGCCAACCGTTCGACGATGCCCTGCGCCTCGGCCCGAAATACCTGCCCGGCCGGGGTCAGTCGTACCTCGTGCGAGGTGCGGGCGACCAATACGACGCCCAATTCTTTTTCGAGACGTTGGAGTTGCTGACTCAACGAGGGTTGCGCGAGATGCAGCCGTTCGGCCGCCCGGCCGAAATGCAGTTCGTCGGCAATCGCGAGAAAAGACTCCAGGTAACGGAATTCCATGTGCCACCTTTCCCGGAGCGCGTGCCTGCGCCAACCTAGCCGCGTCCGCACAACACCCGATGACCACCGGGTGCCCACCCGACGAACTTCAGCCGCGCCGCCGGCGCGCCGGGCCCGAAGGTCACGTTTCGGTGGCTACCGGTATGCGGCCGAGCACGGTAGGTTCCCGCCGTACCGATTTCGAGGGGGATCGGCCCGATCCCGGGAGGGCCCATGGTCGAGTCGGCGCCGAGCGAGGTTGACGCACGACCGATTCCCAGCGACGCCGACGTCATACGGCGCGGGGTGCTGATCGGACTGGGCGTGCTGACGGTGATCCAGTGGCGACTGGCGGCCTGGAATCCGTGGAACCTGGAGATCTTTCGACACCAGGCCCTGACGAGCGGGTCCCTGGCGACCTCGGTCGTGTTGGCGTCCGTGTGCATCGAGGGCTGGTGGACCTTCCGAGGGTGTTTCCCCCGACTGTTGCTCGGCCTGGCGGGGATCCCGCTCGCCTTCTTGGCATTGGTCGCACTGTGCAGCACGTTCGTCTGGAAACAGACGGTGCACGGCGTCGAGGCGGTCTCGCCCGACGGCCGGGTGCAGGCCGTACGGATAAGCACCGCCGGGCTGTTGCGATCCTCGGGCGGACTCGTGCTGCGCATCACCGACGGTCTGGATCGGCGTTCGGACGTGCTGTACGAGTGCGACGAGGAACAGCAACTCGCCGGCGCACGTTTCCTCGACGATCGCACCCTGGAGATCACCGACCGGAACGGCCCGAAGACCGTCCTGGTGCGCTTCGACAAGAACCTGAACCCGCGCGGCGCGACGCCGTGCCCCTGACTCGAACCCCGGGTCGGACCGGGTCCGGGCGCCCGGCCGGGGCGGACAACGCGCTCGCCGGCGCGGGTGGTTCCGGGGGGCGGCCGCGCCTGTGGCATCGTGACGGGTTCGGTGGGCGGCGGCGCCCCGACCAACGTGAGAGGTCTTGACGTGCCCGAAGACGTATTCGCCCTGCCCGTCCTCCGGCGGCTCGACGACCACCTCTCGCTGCGCCGGCTGGGCGAGCTGGAGGTGGTCGTGGTGGACCACCCGCGAGTACGTGCCGC
Organism: Embleya sp. NPDC005971; assembly: GCF_040629175.1. Classification (NCBI taxonomy): domain Bacteria; kingdom Bacillati; phylum Actinomycetota; class Actinomycetes; order Kitasatosporales; family Streptomycetaceae; genus Embleya; species Embleya sp. NPDC005971. The sequence goes on from NZ_JBEXUX010000047.1 coordinate 15,758, forward strand.
GCTCGCCCTCCAGGGCGCGCACCTGTTCGCCTGGCAGCCGCAGGGCGCGGAGCCGGTGTTGTGGCTGAGCGACGACGGGGTCTTCGAGGAGGGTCGGGCGGTGCGCGGCGGCGTACCGATCTGCTGGCCGTGGTTCGGACCGGCGGGTCGCCCGAACCACGGGTTCGCCCGCATCCTGCCGTGGACACTGCTCGGCTCCGGCGCGGCCGACGACGCGCTGCACCTGAGCCTGGTCCTGCGCGACGACGAGCGGTCGCGGGCGTACTGGCCGTTCGCGTTCGAGGTGGAGGCCCGCTTCACGCTGGGCCCGCGAGAGTGCCGGATCGAGCTGACGGCGCGCGGCGACTTCGAGAGCACCGCCGCGCTGCACACCTACCTGCGGGTGGGCGACCTGGCCGGCGTCCGGATCACCGGTCTGGACGGGCCCTACCTCGACAAGGTCCTCGACGTCGAGGCGGACACGGGCAAGGACCCGGACACCGGCGAGGACGGGCTGTCCTTCCCGGACCGGATCGACCGCATCTACACCCGCCCGGACGACGTCACCCGGGTGCACGACCGGACCGGGGGGCGCGTCGTCGAGGTGCGGCACGCCGGACACAGCGACGTGGTGGTGTGGAACCCGGGCGCGGAACTCACCCGCACGATGGCCGATGTGCCCGACGACGGCTGGCGGGAGTTCGTCTGTGTGGAGACCGCCCGCGTGTGCAAACCGCTGGCCGCCGACCCGCACGCACCCACCCGCCTGACCGCGACGCTCCGGATCGCGACCGACGCGTAGGCCCCGGCGACGCGTGCGGCCCGGCCGACGGGACGACCCCGGCCCGACGCACGAGCCGGCCCGCCCCGGCACGAAGAAACGGCGCCGCCCGCATTGCGGGCGGCGCCGTCGACGTCGAGGCCGGTGAGGGTGGCCGCCTCACGGCGGAAGGCACACCGTGGCTCCAGCCGAGCGGTATTCCACGGAGGCAATGGTTGGGCCCGGGGGCACACCCTCACCGACACCTCCATAACCTACCCCCTTGCCGGATCATTCCCGGGCCGGCGCACCCGGTTCCGCCGATCCGGTTGCCGGCGGCTCGGCGGGCTCGGCGGGCTCGGCGGGTCGCCGCATCCATCGGCCGCGCAACAACTCGCCGACGACGAAGGCCACCACGGAGGCGATGATCAGCAGCGGCAGCTCCGCTGCGGCGTCCTTGCCCAGCAGCATCGCCGCCAGGACCGTCGCGGAGACCGGCAACCGCAGCGTGGCCGACCCGGCCGCGGCCAGGCCCACCGCCAACCCGGACAGCGTGGCGAGGCCGGGCAGGCTCGCGCAGAGCACTCCGGCCGCACCACCGAGCAGCAGCACCGGGAACACCGGCCCGCCGCGCAGGGTGGCCATCGAGAGGGACCAGGCCGCCCCCTTGAAGACCAGGAGCAGTGCCAGCGCCGACACCGGCCACGCGTTCGGGTCGGCGGCCAGCACGGCCAGCGTCGACTGGCCGGAGAGGGCCGCCTCCGCCGGCGAGCGGTCGGTGCAGAGGGCGTACGCGGCGATCAGCACGCCCACCCCGATCCCGCCGCCCACCGACCACCACGCCGCGCGGCCGGCCGCCCGGTCGGCGACGCGGCGTGCGAACGTCATCGCCAACACCACACCGCACGCGATCGCCGCCGCGAGCGGGACGCCCCACAACACGTCGCCCACCCGCAACGACCGGCTCGGCGGCAGCGTCGACAGGGACAGGGACCCGATGGACAGGCCGCTCCACGAGCCGAAGCCGGTGAACACCACGCCGCCCACGCCGCTCGCGAGCAGGCACGGGAGGATCAGGGCGAACAACCGGGGGCCGCCCATTCCCGCCGCCTCGATCACCAGTACGGCGGCCACCAGCGGATTCCCGAAGACCGTCGCGATCGCCGCCGTCGAACCGACCGCCGCGAGCACGGCCACCAACCGGGGAGCCGCAGCGCGGCGGGCCGAGCGAACGGCCACGAGCGCGAGCCCGCTCCCGAGTGCCATCAACGGCGATTCCGGACCCAGGACCGCGCCCAGCGGCAGGCTCGCCAGCGCCGCGAGCAGCACGCCCGGGAGCGCCGACGGCGCCGTCGGGCGCCCGCCGAGACCCTCCACCGGCAGATGCCCGCCCTTCCCCGGCAGGTAGCTGCTCACCGCGGCCACGATCGAGCCGGCCAGGGTGAGCAGCGGAAGCGGCCACCACCACGGCGGGTCGGCGTAGCCGAGTTCGTGCGGGAGGTGCTCCCACAGCCCGTTCTGCGCCGCGTGCTCGGCGGCGAGGAACCCGAACGCGGCCAGCGAGATCGGAATGCCCACCAGCGCGGACAACAGCAACAACCGGAGATAGCCGGGGCTGCTCAGCACGTCGTGCAGTTCACGCGTCTCGGCCGCTTCCCTGGCCCGCTCCACCGGCACGTCCCCTCCGTCGCGAGGCCGGCCGACTCCGTCCTCCCGATCAGGCTCCGGTACCGGCCCGGGTCCGGCATTTCGAGAGGCGTCGCCTCTCGGCCGAATGGCGTCCCCGCACCCGCCCCGCCCGACGGTGCGACCGGGCCGGCAACCGAACGGCAGCCGAACGGTTTCCGGCCCGCCGGGCAACTTTCCGTCCGGTCGCCGTCGGCGTTTTATGGATCGCAATGAACGCGGCGGGACGCGACCAAAGTCGCCGAATTCCCGGAAAGGCGGCGCCGACACGCCGGCCCGGCGAATAACCTCCGGAGCGGCCGAGTTCGACACGGCCAATGCCCCGGCCGAAGTTCCCGCGCCCGGGTGGTCGGCGGTTTCCCCGCGTGCGGATCGGCGCGCGCGCCGGCGGGCGGCCCCGGGATCGGCAACGACCCCGCAGGCGGAGTGCCTGCGGGGTCGTGGTGGAATCCGGGTCGTGGTCGTATCCCGGCGATGCCGGGCCTCGCCCGTGCGGACGTCCCGCCGCGGACGGTCGACCGAACGCCGGACGGCGCGCGAGATACCGGCCGTCAGTGGGCGGCCTGGTACCTCTCGATGAGATCCGCCGGAACCCGTCCGCGTGCATTGACCTCGATGCCTTGCGACCGCGCCCATTCGCGGACCTTCACCGGGTCCGGGCCCTGACCGGTGGAACGCGCTCCCTTGCGGCCGCGCCGGGCGGCGGTACCCGTCTTGCGGGCGGCACCGAAGTAGGGCGCCAACTTGTCCAACAACTGCTGGTAGGTGTCCTCGCCGAGGTCGATCTCGTAGGTGACGCCATCCAACGCAAAAGTATGGGTTGCGATGTCTTCACCGGTCTCGCCGGTGACATCATCGGTGTAGAGCGTGACTACGCGCTGAGCCATTGTGGAGAATCCCCTTCCTGGGAGCGGGGAGATCGTACACCCAGACCGGAAGACCGACCCCCTCGAAATCGACGACGGATAGCGAATCCGGATCTCATCGGCACGGAACGGCCACTGCGGCGTTGCGATCAATGGCCGCACGAGTTCCTGTGGTAGACCGAGACGGTTATGCCTTCGCCGCCGACCGGCGAAAGGTCGGCCGCCGGGAAGATCCCGAAGCCGGGCATTTGCCGGCCATCCCGGGCGGCCATTGGTAATCGTCGCGATTCCCGCCCCGATCCGCCGGGCGATCGACATAGGGTGTGCGGAAGCCGCCGTGCGGGCACCCCGTGGGGGCCGGCGGGCCGGCCGGCTTCCGCTCCCCCGGCACCCGGAGTTGGCGTTGTTGTTTCGACACGAGGTGCTGACCAGGATCGCGTCCGGCGAGGTCGACCTGGCGTTCCGACGCCGGCGCACACCCGCCGTCCGTCCCGGGACCGGACTGCGCACCGAGGTCGGTGTACTGGAGGTCGGCACGGTCGAGGCGGTGTCGCCCGACGACGTCGGCGACCGGGACGCGCAACACGCGGGCTACCCCGGCCGAGCGGAGTTGCCGGCCGACCAACGCCCGGGCGAAGACCGGCAGTTGTACCGGATCACGCTACGCCTGGCGGGCGCGGACCCACGGGTGGGACTGCGTGCGGACACCGACCTGTCGACGGCGGACCTCGACGAGATCGTCGCGGGCCTGCGCCGTCTGGACGCGCGCAGCGGACGCGGTCCGTGGACCACCGCGATGCCGGCACTGATCGACGCCAACCCCGCCGTATGAGCCCCCGATCTGGCCGCCGGCGTCGGCCGGGAGACCGCCCGTTTCAAGGCGGACGTACGCAAACTCAAGGAACGCGGCCTGACCGAGAGCCTGGCCGTCGGCTACCGGATCTCACCGCGCGGCAAACTGGTCCTCGATCACCTGGTTCGCACCGCGCCGGACTGAGCACCGCGGGCCGCGGGGGCGCCGGCGAGTCGCGAGGGGGGCAGCGTGACGGGCACCGGGCGCACCGCGCGGCCGTGTTCGTCCAGCAGCCGACCCATGCGCTTGGGGCTGTGCAGGGCGACGGCACGGTCGCGGATTTCCAGGTCCGGGAAACGTTCGGACAGGCCGGCCTCGAAGCCGGCCATGCCGTCCAGTCCGTGCAGCCACACGATGATCAGCAGGTTGTGCGGGCCGCTGACGGACACGCACGAACGCACCTGTTCCATCCGGGCGACCGCGTTGCCGGTGAACCGGAGATTTCCGTGCGCGACGTTCGCCAGATAGACCACCATGGCCCGGAACCCGGCCGACGGGTGGGCGATGTCGCACCGGAACGAGATGTCCTGGTCGCGGATCATCCGCTGGACCCGGCGGCGCGCGGTGTGTTCGCTCATGCCGGTCGCGGCGCCCAACTCGGTGTAGCCGAGCCGACCGTCCCCGCCCAGGGCCCGCAGCAGGCTCCAGTCCTCCGCCGAGCGTTCCTGGGACCGGGTGCTGTAGACGATCGGCCGGAGCGGGCTCGCGGGCGGGAGCCGGGCGCGCGCGGCGGGTTCCATCGCCCGCATCCGCCAGTCGCCGCCCGCGCTGAAGAGCGTGACGCCCAGCCGGGTGCGGGTGGAGAGCACGCCCGGTAGTGCGCCGATGTCGCGGTGCACGACGTGCCCGAGGGTGGGCAGGTCGGGGGCGGCCAGGGACAGGAACAGGTCGAAGTCGCCGGTCATCTCGTCCACGCTGAAGACCCAGGGCAGTTCGGCCGTCGCGGCGATGATCCGGTCGAGTGCGCGGGGTCGGCACCTGACCTCGACGTAGGCGACCGCGGCCGATTTCGCCGAGGTGTGTGCGGTGACCCAGGCCAGGCCCTGCGCCCGCATCCGGTCCCAGCGCCGGGCCACCGTGGTCGCGTCCACGCCGAGCGCCGAACCGACGCGGGACCAGGGAGCGCGGGGCGCGGCCTGGAGCGCCTCCACGATCGCGAGATCGAGTTCGGAGAATCGCCCGCCGGAATCCTGCGCATCGCTCATCGACAGGATGCTATCCGGCAATTCCCGCCCGACGGCGCGACGAACCCGGATCCTGGCCGTACGCCAGGCCCCTGCCAAGGAGACCCGTTGTCTCTCGCTCCCTCGCGCGCCAAGCCGGCCGCGGACCGGTCGTCTCGGGTCCGACACCCTTGGCTGCGCTACCTGTTGGGTCGGCTCGCGGGTGTCGTCCTGGTGCCGGCCGTCCTGGTCGTGGGCACGTTCGCGATCGTGCAACTGCTGCCAGGGGATCCGGCCGCGGTCGCGGCGGGGCGAAACGCGGACCCGGCGCAGACCGAACGGGTGCGGCACGAACTGGGGTTGGACAGGTCGTGGGTCGCGCGATTCGGCGACTACGTGTCCGGGTTGGCGACCGGCGATCTGGGCACGTCCTACCGCAGCGGCGAGCCCGTCACCGACGTGTTGGCACAACGACTGCCCTACGCCGTCGAGTTGGTGCCGGCGGCGATCCTGGTGGGGTCGGTGGTCGCGGCCTCGTCGACCTCGACGCCCGGGACGGGTGGGCCGTTGTCGTCCGGGCTGCTCGGCGGCACGGTGGTCGCGGCGAGCGTGTTCGCCTGGCCGGGGTTGGGGGCGCGGGTGGTCGAGGCGATTCTCAACCGGGACTACCCGGTGGTCCAGGGCGCGGTGTTGGCGCTGGGCGTGCCGGCGTGCCTGGTCGGCCTCGCGGTGGATCTGCTGCTCGCGCTGCCGAACCGGAACACGCTCACCGGAAACCCGCAGGCATGACGGCCCGCGGGGACGGACCCGACCGCCGAACGGGTCGGGTCGGCCGTCGGGTTCGCCGCCGTGCGGATCAGCCGTGTTCGAGCGCGACCTTCGGCAGGGCGCGATCCAGCGGCTCGGGAAGCCACCAGGCCCGAGGGACGACCGCGCGGCAGCCGCACGGGTATTCGCGAAACGCTACCCGTGATCGGCAGCATGGTGGGTGCCCCGAGCGGTGCCGCCCGGCGCGATCAGCCCTGTCTCGTAGGCCAGGACCACCGCCTGCACCCGGTCGCGCAGGTTGAGTTTCGACAGGATGCGGCCGACGTGCGTCTTGACCGTGGTCGGGCTCAGCGACAGGCGCTCGGCCAGTTCGGCGTTGCTCAGGCCGGTGGCCAGCAGCCGGAGCACCTCCAACTCGCGCGGGGTCAACTCGGACAGGTCGCGCGGCGGTGTCCCGCGTGGCTCGTCGTGGTGCGCGAAGCGCTCGATCAGTCGGCGGGTGATGGTCGGCGCGAGCAGTGCGTCGCCGGCCTGGACCAGGCACACCGCGGCGACCAGTTGCTCCGGCGTGACGTCCTTGAGCAGGAAACCGCTGGCTCCGGCGGTGAGCGCGGCGTAGACGTAGTGGTCCAGGTCGTACGTGGTCAGGATGATCACCCGGGTGCCGGTCGAGCCGCCATCGGCCAGGATGCGCCGGGTCGCCTCGATGCCGTCCATCTGCGGCATCCGGATGTCCATCAGCACCACGTCGGGCCGGGTGCGCCGGACGGCGGCGATCGCCTCGGCGCCGTTGGCCGCCTCGGCCGCCACCTCGATGCCGTCGGAGGCCAGGATCATCCCGAAGCCGGTCCGCACCAGCGCCTGGTCGTCGGCGATGACCACCCGCAGGGCCGGCCGGTTCACGCCGTCCGCCACGGAATGCGGGCCCGGATGCGATATCCGCCCGTGAGGGTCGGGCCGACGGTCAACTCGCCGTCGTAGACCGCCAGTCGCTCGCGCAGGCCGATCAACCCGCGACCGTTGCCGTCCAGCGCCCGGCCGCCGGGCCGGCCACCGGTGTCGGTGACCTCGATCTCCAGGCAGTCGTCGGCATATCCGAGGACGACGCTCGCCGCCGCGCCGGGCGCGTGCTTGATCGTGTTGGTCAGCGCCTCCTGGACCACCCGGTAGGCCGCCAGGTCCACCCCGGGCGGCAGCGGGTCCGCCGGCAGCGACATCGCGACGCGTACCGGGGTGCCGGCCGCGCGTACCCGTTCGATCAGCTCGTCCAACCGGTCGAGTCCGGGTTGGGGTTCGAGGTCGTCGGGACGCTCGTGGTCGGCCGCGGCGAGCAGCCCCATCACATGGCGCAGTTCGGCCATCGCCGCCCGCCCGCCGGCCTCGACCGCGAGCAGCGCCTCCTTGGAACGTTCCGGCGCCGCGTCCATCACCTTGCGCGCCGCACCCGCCTGGATAACCATCACGCTGACATTGTGCGTCACGACGTCGTGCAATTCGGCGGCGATCCTGGACCGTTCCTCCTCGACGGCCCGGCGGGTGGCCTGTTCCTGGGCCTGTTGCAGCCGGGTGTACCGATCCCGGCTCGCCGCCAACTCCCGTCGCCAGAACAGCACCAGCCCGGCGAGTGCCCCCGCCACCAGCAGCACCACACCCGGGCTCGACCAGCCCGGCAGGATCGGCGCCGAGTCCCGGAAGGCGACACCGGCCAAAACCGCGGCGCCTACCAACACACAGACCGCACGCACCCGGTAGCGGCTGTAGACGACCGCGCTGTACGCGCCGATCACGCAGGTCAGCACGGTGATCCAGGACGCGCCGTCCTCGCCGATGGCCACCCCCGCGCACAACACCGCGGTGAACGCGGCCAGCGGGTATCGACGTCGGACGGCCAACGGAAGCGCGGAGAGCACCACGAACGGCCAGGGCACGGACGAGGGCACGTATTCCGGCCCCCAGACTTCCGGCGGTCGCGGCGGCTCGGGGGGCCGGGACGGATCGGAGGGCTCGGGCGGCTCGAACGGAACGACGCGTTGCATGTCCTGGACCGGGCCACTGTCGGGATACCGCGCCGCCACGACCAGGGCGAGCAGGGTCAGCACGATCGCCAGCACCGCGTCGACCCGCACCGCCCGTCGCGACAACGGGACCTGTCCCGGCTCCGGGCGCAGCACGATCGCCAGCCGCGCCCGCCACCCACGCCGGACCGCCGGCTCGTCTTCGCCTTCCACCGGTTCATTGTGCGACCCACCCCCGCCGGGCCGCATCCGCCTGCCCGACCACGGCCCGCTCCCCAGGGCGTACTTCGCAGGGATGACCCCGCGCCCGAGTCCGCCGCAGGGAGGGCCGAATGTCGGTTGGCGGGCCGACGCGCCCGGTGCGGGTCCGCCCCTACGTTCGCTGGGCCGGCAAGGACACGGCGCACTCGCAATCGTTAGGACGGACGATTCCCATGACCAACGTGATCGAACTGGCGGGCGTGGCCAAGCGCTACGACAGCGCCGGCGTACCCGCGCTCGGACCGCTCGACCTCGGCGTCGCCCGGGGTGAGGCGCTCGCGATCACCGGGCCCTCCGGCAGCGGCAAGTCCACGCTGCTCAACCTGGTCGCCGGCCTGGACCGGCCGACCGAGGGCACGGTGACGGTGGCCGGGCGGCGCATCGACGCGCTGAGCGAGCACGCGCTGGCCCACTTCCGCCGCGAACACATCGGCATGGTCTTCCAGTTCTTCAATCTGCTGGACGACCTCACGGTGGCGGACAACATCCGACTGCCCGCCCAGTTGACCGGGACCTCCCGACGCAAGGCGGCGGCCCGGGCCGGCGAACTGATGGAGGTGCTGGGCATCGAGCGGCATGCCGACGCCTACCCGGGTCGGTTGTCCGGTGGCGAACGGCAACGGGTCGCGGTGGCACGGGCGTTGGTGAATCGGCCCGCGCTGCTGCTCGCCGACGAGCCGACCGGCGCGCTGGACACCGCGTCGGGGCACGACGTACGGGAGTTGCTGGTGGACCTGCACCGGGACGGGCAGACCATCGTGCTGGTCACCCACGACCTGGCGTTGGCCCGAGCGTGCGCGAGTCGCACGATCCACCTGGTCGACGGACACCTGGCGCTCGACCCGAGTGCGGAGCCGGTGCGATGAGCGGCTTCGGTACCGGCGCCCTGGGTCGGGTGGTGCGCTCCGGGGTGGGCCGGCGACGGGTGCAGACGCTGGTGGTGGCGCTGGCCACGATGATGGCCGTGGCCTCGGCGGTGGTCGCCGGATCGCTCATGGTCGCCGCGGACGCGCCCTTCGACCACGCCTTCGGGCACCAGCACGGCGCGCACCTGAGCGTGCAGTTCGACCCGGCGGCGGTGGATTCGGCGCAGGTGCGGGCCACCGGGCGGGCCGGTGGGGTCACCGCGACGGCGGGACCGTTCCCGGTGACGACGATCCGCCCGGTGGACAGCCACGGCGGGCGTCCGCCGACGCTGACCCTGGTCGGGCGGTCCAAGCCGGACGCCGACGTGGACGACCTGGACCTGAGGTCGGGCCGATGGGCGGCCGGTCCGGGCGAGATCGTCATGTCCGCGTCCTTCGCCGGCCCCGACATCAGGCTCGGCGCCACGCTGCGTGCCGGGGATGCCGCCGACGCGCCGACTCTGACCATCGTGGGCATCGCCATGTCGGCGAGCAAGACCGCCGACGCGTGGGCCACGCCCGAACAGGTCACCACGTTGGGTCCGGCGGCCGGCCCGCTCACCACGCAGATGCTCTACCGCTTCGCCGCGGCCGGCACCGGCGACGACATCGCCGCCGCCCGGGCCCGGCTCGCCGCGGCGGTGCCCGCCGGTGCGCTGCTGGGCAGTCAGTCGTACCTGGACACCAAGCGCGCCGCCGACCGCAACGCCGCGCCGACCATCCCGTTCCTGCTGGCGTTCGGCGCGCTCGGCATCGCGATGTCGGTGATCATCGTCGGCAGCGTGGTCAGCGGCGCGGTCGGCACCGGGCTGCGCCGGATCGGCATCCTCAAGGCGATCGGCTTCACCCCGCGCGAGGTGGTCCGCGCCTATGTGGCCCAGGCGTTGATCCCGGCCGGCGTCGGCATCGCGCTGGGGGTGCTGCTGGGCAACGTGATGGCGCTGCCGCTGCTGGCGGACACCGAGGAGGTGTACGGGGACACCTCGTTGTCGGTGGCGTGGTGGGTGGATGTCGTGGTGCCCGCCGCCGCGTTGCTCATCGTCACGGTCGCGGCGCTGGTGCCGGCGCTGCGCGCCGGTCGGCTGCGCACGGTCGAGGCGATCGCGATCGGCCGGGCTCCGCGCACCGGGCGGGGTCGGTGGGCGCATCGCGCGGCGGACCGACTGCCGCTGCCGCGGGCGGTGACCTACGGTCTGGCGAGCCCGTTCGCACATCCGGTCCGGATGATCGCGATGTTGCTCGCGGTGGCCTTCGGCACGGTCGCGGCGACCTTCGCGGTGGGGCTGACCTCGTCCCTGAACGCGGTCGGCCGGGCGCAGGACCCGGAGAACCGGGCGGCGATCACCGTGCTCGGCGGCGTTGGGCCCGCCGGTCACTCCGGACCCGGTGAGCCGGCCGGGCCGGGCCCCGGGAAGGGCGGAGCCGGCGGGCAGGCCGATCCCGCGCCGGTGCGCGCCGCGATCGAGGCCCAGCCGGGCACCGGCTCCTACTACGGCCTGACCCGGACCGAGGTCACCGTGGCCGGCATCGCCGGCGCGGTCCAGGCCGCCCTGTACGAGGGGGATTCGCGCAGCGGCGCCTACGAGATGATCGCGGGCCGTTGGCTCGGCGGCCCCGGGGAGGCCGTGGTGCCCACCCGCTTCCTGGACCGCACCGGCACCGGGATCGGCGACACGGTCCGGGTGACCCTCGGGGGCGACACCCGGACGTTGCGGATCGTCGGCGAGGTCTTCGACACCTCGGACGACGGCATGCGGGTGCACGCCGGCCTCGTCGACTTCGCCGCCGCCCGTCCCGACGTGTTCCTGGTGGAGCCGAAGCCGGGTGTGTCGACCGCCGGGTATGCCGAGCAACTGGGCTCGGTGTTGCGTCCGTTGGGCGGCGAGGTGTTGATCAACTCGCCTTCGCGGGCCGACGGACTGCTGCTGATCCTGGACGCGATGGCCGTCCTGCTCACCCTCATGCTGGTCTCGGTGGCGGCGCTGGGCGTACTCAACTCGGTCGTCCTCGACACCCGTGAGCGGGTCCACGACATCGGCGTGTGCAAGGCCCTGGGCATGACGCCGAGGCAGACCGTGGGCCTGGTTCTCGCCTCGGTGGGCGGCATCGGTCTGCTCGGCGGCCTGATCGGGGTGCCGGCCGGGTTCGCCCTGCACGGCTACGTGCTGCCGGTGATGGGACACGCGGCCGGCACCGACCTGCCGCCGAGCATCCTCGACGTGTACGGCATGCCGGAGCTGATCCTGCTCGGCCTGGCGGGCGTGCTGATCGCGGTCCTGGGCGCGGCCGTGCCGGCGAGCTGGGCGGCCCGCACGCGCACGGCGACGGCGCTGCGCACCGAGTAGCCCGCGGCGCGGGTCCGGGCGGCCGACCGGCGGCCCGGACCCGGTCTCGGGTGCGGCTCAGGGCTGGGACCGGACCTCCCACAGGTCCGGGAAGACCGGGGAGAACAGGGTCGCGCGCAGATACGCGGCGCCGGCCGAGCCGCCCGTGCCGATCTGGGCGCCGATGGTGCGCTCGACCATCTTCATGTGCCGGTAGCGCCATTCCTGGAGGCCCTCGTCGATGTCGACGAGGGCCTCGCAGATCTGTGCGCCGGGCCCGGTGTCGTCGAGGTAGACGGCCCGGAGGGTCTCCTGTACCTCCGGGTCCGGTCGCCATGCGGTGCTCGTGTCGCGCTCCAGGACCCGCTCGGGAACCGGGTAGCCCAGCCCCGCGAGGTGCCGCAGCAGCGAGTCGAACACCGACGGGCGGTGGGCGGCGGCCTTGAGCCCCTCGTCCGCACCGACGTCGTAGCCGCCGAACTCGCGTCGCCCCAGCACCGCTTCCAACTCGCGGAACTGCGCGGACTGGAACCCGCTGGAGGTGCCGAGCGCGTCGCGGAAGGACGCGAACTGCCGGGGCGTCATGGTCTCCAGGATGTCCAACTGGCCGACGACGGTCTTCAGGATCTTGGCGACCCGCCGCGCCGTGTGCAGGGCGCCCACGCCGTTGCCGCCCGCCAGTTGTCGCTGGAGCAGGGCCATCTCGTGCAGGATCTGCTTGAACCACAACTCGTAGACCTGGTGGATGACGACGAACAACATCTCGTCGTGCGCGTCCGTCCTGGGCTCCTGGCACGACAGCAGCGTGTCCAGGCGCAGATAGCTTCCGTACGTGACGGCCGGGGCGTCGCTCATCGTCGCTTGTTCTCCTTGCGGGCTTGGATACCGTTCCGACGGGCCGGAAACGACGGGCACCATCCTGTGCCGGTCGAGGACTTTCCGGAATGGCCGACGCACGGAAGGAAGCCGGGTGGATGTCATGATCGCCACGCGTTCGGCCCGGTCGGGTTTACGTATGTGAACCGCCCGGCCGGCGGTTGGGCTAGCCGCCCGGACCGGGCGGGTCCGGGAGGTCCGCGTCGGGGCCCGCTCCGGTCGACCGTCGGCGCAGGCCGACCTGCACGGCACCCAGGACGACCCGCCCGATCACGCCCAGCGCGACCAGGTTCACCAACATCTGGATCATGGCCACCACACGCGCGACCTCGGACGTCGGCGCGATGTCGCCGAAGCCGACGGTGGTGAACACGGTGACGGTGAAGTAGAGCGCGTCGGTTCGGGTCAGCGGTTCGGTGAAGGCGTCCGCGCGGTCCGATCCGATCATGAAATAGAACGCGGCGAAGAGCACCAGGAGGAAGGGCAGCAGGATGGACAGCGCCTCGACGGCCCGCAGTCGTGGTCGGTCGGCGCGGGTGATCGCGTCGATCTGCCAGAGCACCAGGGCGGCGAACACGAGCAGCCCGACGCCGAGGCCGATTCCGGCGGCGATGTCCAGGGGGCGGTCCAACGGAAGCACGTAGTACAGGACCAGCAGCAGGACGGCGGTGACCAGGCCGCGCAGCAGCCCGAGCAGCACCATCCGTCGGCCGACCGGATCCTTGGTGGCGAACAACGTTCCTCGCAACGTCGACGTCGGATCTCCGGGCGACTGGTCCGAGGTGAAGATCCGCCTCCTCGGAGGCCACCTTAGCCCGCATTTGCGACAAATTCGGGTGAACGGGCCGGCGTGGCGTGTGGTCGGGGACCGGGTTTCGCCGGCGTGTCCGCTGTGCGCTCGGCCCTCCCCGCGACCGCCGAGCCCGACCCGGTGGTTGCCTCGGCGCCGCGGCGGCACTAACGTCGAAGGGTGACTGCCGGGTCGGCCATGGGCCATTCACGAGTAGGGCACCCGGCCTCGGCGTGATGCCCGGGCGGGCCAGAGCCCCGCCCTTCTCCTCTCCGTCTCCTCGCTTCCGGCGCCCGCACGCGGCGCCCGTTCGTACGGATTTCCAGACCGGAGAGGGTCCCACCGATGACGCACGACCAGCAGCAGACCCCGCAACTTCCGATATCCACCGTGCAGTTGAACCACACCGCGATCTACGCCGCGGACCGGCGGGCGGCGGCCGAATTCCTCGCCACGATCCTGGGCCTGGACGTCGGCGCCCCGTTCGGGCCGTTCCTGCCCATCGACCTCGGCAACGGCGTGACGCTCGACTATTACGAGAAGCGCGACGAGCCGATCCAGTCCCAGCACTACGCGTTCCTGGTCCCGGAGGGGCGGTTCGACGGCATGATCGCCCGCCTGGAGGCGCTCGGCGTCACCTACTACGCCGACCCGCACCACACCCGCCCCGGCGAGATCAACGACCTCTTCGGCGGCCGCGGCGCCTACTTCGAGGACCCGAACCGCCACAACATGGAAATCCTGACCCGCCCGTACGTGCGCCCCTAGGGCATGTCCTCGATGCCCGGGGGCGGACACCTGCCCGCCCCCGGGCGGCACGGCGGGATGGGACCAGGACGGAACGGGACGGCCGGACGATCACGCGGTGACCATTTCCGAACCGGGTCGCGGATCCGTCCGGAAGCGGTAACAGCGGGACGCGCGGGACGCGGTGGCGGCTAGGTTCCTGGGACGACGGGTCGCCGCAGGGCGTTTCGCACGTGGATCGGTCCGGGGGGACGTGGTCCGCGACCCGTCTTCGTACTACACCGAATCCGGGGGGAACACGGTGCGAAGCTCCGTCAAGTCCACGCGCGTAGTCCATCGATCCGTACGGCGCGCCGCGCTGCCGCTCACCGCGCTCGTCCTGATCGCGGGGCTGAGCGCCTGCGAATCCGCCGGCGGCGACGGCGACGAGGCGAATCCGAGGGCCGTTTCGACGCAACCGGGCAAGTCCGGGGAGGCGCCCGGCACCAGGCCGCCCGCGGACAAGCCCGGCGAGAAGCCGGCCGACAAGCCCGCGGACACGTCCGCGGACCCGAAGGCACCGCAGAACAAGGCGCCCGCGACCAAGGCCCAATTGACCGCCGCACTGCTGAACGCGCAGGAACTCCCCGCAGGACTGACCGTCAAGGGGACCGTCGACCCGAACCGGAGCGATTCGCCGACCGTCTCCGATCCGCGCTGCCAACCGATGCTCGGTCAGGGCCGAACCAGCTCCGCCACCATCGAACGCAACCTCGTGGGCGGCACCGATCCGCAGGGCGTCGTCCAGCCCGACACCGACATCGTACTGAGCAGTTACGCACTCGACCGGCTCGACCGGCAGTGGTCCACCTACCTGGCTGCGGCGAAGACCTGTAAGCGGTTCACCTTCCAAGTCGACGGCGGAACGGTCGAATTCCAGGTGCTCGACGTGCGCCTCGACGCCTACGGTCCGGGCAGCATCGAGATCTCCTCGATGTTGCGGGTCGGCGGCGCCACCGCGCCGTTCACCCAGGCCATCGCCCGAGTCGGCACGACCGTGGTGCAGTTGCAGGCAAGCGGCGAGGACGGCACCACGACCGCGCCGACCTTCCCGGACCACCTCGTGCAGGGTCAGATCGACAAGGTCCGGTCCGAGATCGGCGGCTGACGGCGTCAACGGGCCCCGGCGACCGGTCCGTTCGGGTGATCCACGACCGAACGGACCGGTCGCCCGCCGGACCCTCGATTCGCCGAGGGGGCCACCCTCCGCGACGGGTGGGCGGCCGGTCCCGGCGCCGATCCGCGCCCCGCCATTGACGTCGCCCCGTCGCGGCACGACGATGATTCGCGGCCCGCCCCACACGCGCGATTCGAGAGAACCGCCTTCGGCACGGTGAGGACCGCTGGTGGCGCACACCGATCCCACGCGGCACGACCTGCTGCTCCTGGCCCGGCGTCGGCTCGCCGCCGGGGGCGTCGTCCTGTACGGGCCGAGCGGGATCGGCAAGACCTTCCTGCTGCGCTCGCTGATCGACACGGCCGATCCCAAGGCGCTCGTACTGGTCACCGAACCGGGCCCCGACGACCGGGAGTTGCCCTTCTCCTCGCTGGCCGACCTGTTCGGCCCGGTCGACGACGAAGTGCTCCGTACCCTGCCCCCACCACAACGCTCCGCACTGCGCGTCGTGCTGTGTCGCGAAGCGCCGGGCCCGGGCGGCCCGGACCCGCTCGCCCTGCGCCTGGGCGTGCTCGCACTGTTGCGCGCGTTGTCCGCGCGCGGCCCGATACTCCTCGGCATCGACGGCGCGCAATGGGTGGACGCGGCCGGCGCCGAGGTGCTGGCCTTCGCCGCCCGGCGGCTGGACCCGGCCGCGATCCGGGTCGTCGTCGCGGAGACCTCGGATCCGCCGGCCGGCCCGGTGACCGGCGGCAGGTTCTGCCCCGGCACCCCCTTCGAACTCGAACTGCCCGCCCTGGGCCTGCCGGAGACCCGCGATCTCCTCGACCGCCACCGGGTCGACCACGTGCCCGGCCACGACCCCGATGCCGGCGACCACCGGCCGCTGCCGCACTGGCTGAGCAGGCAGGTGTACGAGGCGAGCGCGGGCAACCCGATGTACGCGCTCGAACTCGACCGCGCGCTGCGCCGGTTGCCCCGTCTCCCGGCCCGCGACCAGCCGTTGCCGGTGCCCGATCGGCTGCGCCGACTGCTCACCGCGCGCCTGGATGGGCTGCCGGCCGAGGCCCGCCGGCTGCTCCTGCTGGTCGGCGCCGGCAGCCGGCCCACCGTCGCCCTGCTGCGCGCCGCGAGCGAACTGGGCCGGCGCGTGCCCGCCCAGGCGATTGCCGCGCCGACCGCCGGGTCGGACGGACCGGGCGGCGAAGGGGTCCGGCCCACCGTGGCCGGTGCCGTCGCCGCCGGCATCCTCGACGTGTGCGAGGACGGGGACCGATTGCGGTTCACCCACCCGCTGTTCGCCGCCGCGCTGTACGCCGACGGCTCGCCGGAGGAGCGCCGGGCCGCGCACGCCGCGCTCGCCGAGGTGTCGGGCGATCCGGTCGACCGGGCCCGGCACCTGGCGTTGGCCGCGCCGTGGCCGGACGAACGGGTCGCGGCGACGGTGATCGCCGCCGCCGCGCAGGCCCGGCGCCGGGGCCTGCCGGACGAGGCCGCGGCCCTGGCCCGACTCGCGGTGGCCCGAACGCCCGACGAACACGCCGACCGCCGCTGCGAACGTTGCCTGGAGGGCGCCGGGCACGCGTATGCCGCGGCCGACTACGAACTCTCGCGTGAACTGGCGCACCGCGTCTTCACGTACGGGTCCACGCCCGGGCAACGCGTCCGGGCCTGCATCCAGATCATCAACGCGGCCAACCAGGCACTGCACGACCTGGACGAGGTGTTCGCCGAGGCATTCGCCCAGGTCGGCGACGACCTGTGCGGTCGCGCCCGACTGCACTACCTGCGCGCCTGCAAGGCACACATCAGCGACGGCAACTCCGCCGTCGCGTGGGCCGAGGCCGCCCGGGCCGCGGCACTCGCCCGGCAGGCCGAGGATCTGACCACCGAGCAGGTGGCGCTCGCCCTCCAGGCGTTCGTGGGCACCCTGCAGGGCCGTCCGGACGCACGCGATCCGCTCACCCGGGCATTGGCCCGCCCGCAGGACGCGGGGCCCACCGGGCGGCACGCCGGACCTCGGGCGGTCAAGGCCCGGTTGGACTTCTTCGCCGACCGCCTCGTCGACGCGGGCGCCGAGCTCGATCGTATGTTGCGTCGGGCCGAGGAGTCCGACGACGCGGAGGAGCGGGTGTTCGTGCTCTGTGCCAGGATCGACGTCGACGTGCGGGCCGGGCGCTGCGATCGGGCGATGGCCGGCGCTCACGAGGTGTTGCGGCTGGCCCGGGACATGGGCGCCTACCTCGGCCAGGTGTACTACGCGGTGGCGGTCGCGGAGGCCGCGGGCGGGGACCTGGAACGCGGTGCGGAGTCGGCCCGCGAGGGGGTGCGCGCCGCACGGGCCGACCAGGAACAGGTGTACCTGCCGCTCGCGCTGTGCGTACTGGGCCAGATCCAACGGCGATTGGGCGATCCGGTCGGCGCCGTGGGCTGCCTGGGCCGGGCCCGGGCCATCGCCGCCCGGCGCGGCATCGTCGACCCGGCGGCGATTCCGTGGTCGGTGGACCTGGCCGAGGCGCTGCTGGCGCTGGGCGACCACGCCCAGGCCCGCGCGATCGTCGACGAGGTCCGGGGCACCGCGGTCCGGTTGGGCCGGGACGGGGTGGTGGCGTCGCTGACCCGGGCGGACGCGATGGTGCGCGGCGAGTCCGGCGACCTGGTGGGCGCGGCCTCGTGCCTGCGCGAGACCGCCGCGCGCCACCACGAACTCGGGCTGCCCATCGAGCACGGTCGCGACCTGTTGGCGCTGGGCGCGGTGGAGTTGCGGCGCCGGCACCCGGCCGCCGCGCTGACCTCGTGGCGGGCCGCGGAGACGGCCTTCGCACAGGCGGACGCGCGCCCCTGGCTCGACCGCACCCGGACCGAACTCGCCCGCCTGACCCGCGTGGCCGACCCCGAACCGGGCGAGCGGTCCGGCGAGGCCCGCAGTCGCGCGCTGACGCCCGCCGAACACCGGGTGGCCGAACTGGTCGGCGACGGCGCGACCAATCGCGAGATCGCCACCCGCCTGTTCCTGTCCGCCAAGACGGTCGAGTCCACCCTGACCCGGGTCTACCGCAAACTCGGCATCCGCTCGCGCGCCGACCTGATCAGGCTCTCCCTGGACCCGTCCGGCGAACCGGACCCGCCGGGCTGACCCGCGGCGCCGCACACCGCATCCGGACACGCCGCCCGCCGGGCGGCTCGCAGGGGGCCACCGGGAAACCCCCTGCTTTGCGCTCGGGGGGTTCCCGGTCGGCAGCCGGTGGATGAGCGTTGCACGTGTTCCCCTCCGCCGGCCGGCGAGGGGCTTCCTCCCCCGACCCGGACGCCGTGTCGTGCCTGCCATGTCACCCATGTCGTCCGGGTCGTCCGACACCGCGTGCTCCGTCCCGTCCGCGGTGTGCCCTCGCCGGTCGCGTCCCCCTCGATCTCCGCCCGGCGTGCCAAGCGCCGGGCGAGAAGGAGACACGATGATTCTGCGGAATCGCGGTACGGCCCGGTCCGCCGCGGCCGATTCGGCCCCCACGCCCCGGCATTGGCGGACCCTCTGCGCCGGCCTGACCGCCGCGGTCTTCCTGGCCACGCCGCCGGCCGGCACCGCGACGGCGGCACCCGCCACGAAGCCGTCCGTCGCCGCGCCGCTCAAGATCGCCCCGACGGCGCCGGCCGGCTACCGCTCGGCGCAACTGAACTTCACCGAACTGACGCAGACCCAGAACCAGTGGTGCTGGGCCGGGACCGGACTGTCCGTGGCCCGATACCTCGGTCGCGGGTTGAGCACCAACCAGAACACCTTCTGCGACTACGCCCGAGGGTTGCCCGCCGGCTACCCGTGCCCCAACCAGCCCGGCGAACTCAGCGACGTGCAACGAGCCTGGACCCGCCTGGGCCTGACGCCCGGTCGCATCACCGGGACGTTGGACTTCGGCACGGTCGCCTCCTCGATCGACGCCAACTCGCCGATCGAGGTCGGCATCTACTGGACCGCGGGTGGTGGCCACGCGAACGTGCTGTACGGCTACGACTCGGCCAACGGCACGGTGATGTACGCGGACCCGTGGCCCGCCAGCCCGCGCTACGGCGAGATGGATTACGACTCGTACGTCAGCAACTACGAGTTCCAGTGGGCCGAGTCCCTGTACGGAGAGGCGTGAGCGTGATGACCGACAACCACCCTTCCCCCGAGGCCGTTTCGCACCCCTCGCAGCCCCGTCCGGTACGCTCGCGAGCCCTGCGGCGCCGGGGCGGAGCACTCGCCGCCGCCGGCATCGGCGCGCTGTTGTTCCTGGCCCCCGCGGCGTCCGCCGCGGCCGGCTCCGGGTCCGACAACGCGGCCCTGGCAGGCGGCGACGCGCCCACCGCCGCCGACCGCGGCGCGGCCCTCCGGACGCTGGCCACCCCCGCGACCATCAGCCGACTGGCCGCGTTCTTCGTACACCTGGAGCAGCGCGCGGCGGCCCAGGCCGGCGCCGTCGTGCGGTCCGAAGTCGCCCCGGAGGCGGCCGCCGCGCAGGCCCCGCAGCTCGTCGGCGCCTCGGTTCCGATCTACTCGCTCAACGCGGACTTCGTCCGGGGCAAGACGTCCGCGCCGGTGGCCGACTTCGCCTATCTGGCCACCGAGGCCCGTTCGGCGGCGGGCGTCGAGGCGACGGTGTGGACGGTTCGCGACCGGACCACCCGGGCCTGGCGCGTCACCAATGTGCTCTCCGGAAGCGACGAGGTCGGCTTCGCCCGGCAGGCGGCCGGCGACCTGGTGTTCACCGAGCCGCAGATCGCCGCGTGGTACCACGTGCGCGACGGCCGGGTATTGCCGCTGAACCCCGCCGCCCGGGAGTCGGTCGGCGCGAACGGCACGACCGTGGCGTCGTATCGGCAACTCGTGCACGGCCGATACGGCGACAAGCTCCCCGGCTCGGACTACCAACGATCCGGCAAGGTCGGCGGCTTCGCCACGAACGGGGCCCCCGTCGCGAACGTGCACGACGACGGGTTCGCCCCGTCCGACCTGATCCTGCCGGGAAGTGCGGCGGGCGCGGCCGTCCTGGGCATCGGCACGTTGGTGATCCGCCGCCGACGCCCGACAACGGCCTGATTCCGTCCCTCCCCCTCTGCCCCGCCGTCCCACGAGCCGAGGTCGTGGGGCGGCGGCCCCGGCATCCCCCGGATCCGACCCCGCCGACGACGCGCGGCACCGGTTGGCCGAATCCGGCGACTTCGGATCGGCCCGCGACCCGATCACCGCGTTCCCCTATGTGCCGTCCGGGCGGGCCCGCTCGACCGGGCGCGGCCCGCGCCGCCGTTCACCGCACGGGCCGAGCCCACCCGCCACGCGCCCCGCGAACGCGCTCTCGAACCTTGCTGCGGCGGCCCGAACTCGGTTGCTCCGGCGCCCTGTTGTCGTCGTCGTCGACCGCATACCCGCCGGGCGCACCCCGGAACGTCCGGGTCCGGTTCGCCCGACCCGGCCCTGTCCCTCCCGTCCCGGATCGCCCGACGAGCGGTCGGGGCCGGATCGGGAATGGCCGGCAATCGCCGTCGAGGCCCCGAGGGCCCTCGATCCCGCCCTCGACCCGGTCCTCGACCTCGATCGATTCCATGCAATCGCAACACGGCGCGGGTACAGTCGCATCCCACACGTCAGCCGGCCGAACCGCTCATAGAGTGGCACCGGACGGGCTACGGGCGGCGGGTCGCATGCAACGATCCGGTGCCGACGGAAAGAGGTGCGGGTGAGCGGGAGAGTGGATGGCGGTCACGGCCGGAGACATGTGCGTCGACGCGGTGCGGCGGCCCTGGGCCCGAGCCCCAGCACCCGTACCACCCGTGCCACCCGCGATCAGCTCAACCTGCTCAACGAGGCGAGCATACTGATCGGTACCACCCTCGATCTGAAGACCACCGCGCAGGAACTGGCCGACTTCATCGTGCCGCGCCTGGCCGATGCCGCCGCCGTCGATCTGCTGGAGTCGGTGATCAGGGGCGAGGAGGGCCAACGCCCGAGCGGCCGGGGCAGACCGGAGCGGCGGGCGATGGCCGTGTCGGCCATCGAGCGACTCACCGACCTGGAGCCCGACGAGGTGGGCGAGCTGTCCACGTCGGCGCCGGATCGGGATTCGCGCTTCACTCGGGCCCTGGCCGAGGGCCGGCCACTGCTGATCAGCCGCTTCGGGCCGGACGACTACGAAGAGCTGGCGCCCACCCCCAGCGCCGCCGACAAGCTTCGCCAGGCGGGCGTGCACACCTATCTGATGGTGCCGCTGATCGCCCGCGGTGTGCTGCTGGGCCATGCCGACTTCATCCGCGCGAGCGGCCGCCCCGGCTTCACCGAGGCCGACCTCGCCCTGGCCGTCCAGCTCGCCGCCAAGGCCGCGGTGGACGTCGACAACGCCCGGCTCTACGGGCGCGAACGCGAACACGTGGCCCGGCTCCAGCGGAACCTGCTCCCGCGCGTGACCCCGCGCACCCCGGGTCTGGCGGTGGCCTCCCGCTACATCCCGACCGCCGATCCGCTGGGCGTGGGCGGCGACTGGTTCGACGTGGCGCCGCTGCCGGGCGGGCGGACCGCCCTCGTGGTGGGGGACGTGATGAGCCACGGCATGGCCGCGGCCGCCGTCACCGGCGTATTGCGTGCCGTCGCGCGCACCCTGATGGCCCTGGACCTGACCCCCGAACGTATGCTCGCCCGCCTGGACCTGGCCGCCCGCGACCTCGAGGACGACCAGATCGCCACGTGTCTGTGCGCGGTCTACGACCCGGCCGAGGCCAGTTACACCCTGGTCAGCGCCGGACATCCGCCGCCGTTGTTGGTCACCCCGGACGGCAAGGCGTCGTTCGTGGACGTACCGGTCGGCGCGCCGATCGGCACCGGCGTCATCCCCTACGATCCGCTGCGGCTGACCATCCCTCCGGGCAGCCGACTGGTGCTCTACACCGACGGGCTGGTCAAGTCGCGCACCGAGGACATCGACGTACAACTGGCCCGACTGCGCACGCGGGCCGCCGGGTTGGGGCCGGTCGGGTTGGACTCCGGGGCACTCGGCGACCTCGCGCCGGGCGGCGGGGCCCGCTTCGACGAGGCCGTGGTGCTGGTGGCCGCCGCCGAAGAGCCGTTGCTGGGAACGGACTTGTACACCTGGGACCTGCCCCCGGGCGGCGCGGCGGCGGGGGTGGCGCGCAAGCTGGTCCGGGAGCAGCTCGACGTCTGGCAGCTCGGCGACCTCTCGGACGTGACCGAACTGGTGGTCAGCGAACTGGTCGGCAACGCGCTGCGGTACGGCGTCGCGCCGGGCCAACTGCGGCTGTTGCGGCACGATCGGCTGGTCGTGGAGGTCTCCGACACCGGCCCGGATCTGCCCCAGATCCAACACTCCTCACTGAGCGACGAGGGCGGCCGGGGCCTGCAATTGATCAACATGCTCTGCCGAGGCTGGGGTTCGTGCCGCACCCCGACCGGCAAGATCGTCTGGGCCGAACAGGACATCCCGTAGCGGTGCTGCACCGGACCGCCGCCCGGTTCGGGGCGGCGGTCGGGCGAACGGGTCCGGCGCCGATGTGCGGGCCGGCCACGCCTTGCGGTCTCAGGGGCAGATCGGGTCGGCGGCCGTGGGCGGGACGCGAACCGCGTCCCAGGCGGTCTTGGTCTTGCGGAAGACGTCGCAGGTGGGGTCCAGGGCCTTGGCCGCCCACAGGGTCAGCCGACGCTCCGAGCGGAAGTCCGTATTGCCGCTGCGCAACAACAGGGCCTGATAGACGATCCTGGCGGCCGTCCGAACGCCCACGCCGGTGACGGGGATGGGGACACAGGTCGGGCTGTCGGGCTTGCCCGCGCCGGGATGCGCGCCCTCCGCGAGCAGGTAGAACCAGTGGTTGAACACGCCCGCCGCACGGTACGGGTCCATGGTCGGGACGGCCGAGCTGTAGCAGTTCGCGTCGCCGCGCAACGACGGGTCGTACATGAAGCGCAACGGTCCGGTCCCGTCCACGTTGATCGTCTCGCCGATCACGTAGTCCGGGGTGTCGAAGGGGGCCGGTTCGTTGGCGTATGCCTCGGTCACGGTGCCCATGATGTCCGCGAACCCCTCGGCCAGACCCGGCTCCACGAACGTGCCGGGGCTCGTCGCGTCGACGCCGTGCCCGTACTCGTGGCCGACCAGGTCCATCGAGGTCAGCCACTGGTTGCCGGTGCTGTGGCCGATCACGATCTTGCCGCCGTCCCAATAGAGTTGCACGGCGTTCAGGCCGACCTGGATCGGCCAGGCGCCGCCGGTGCCGTTCTGTCCGTTGCGGCCGAGCCAGTTGCGGAACATGTCGAACTGCTTCTGCGCGGCCCACATGGCGTCGACGCAGCCGGTCTCGATGTTGGTGGGGTTTCCGTTGCCCCAGTCGTCGACGGGCTTGGTGACCACACCGCCGACGCCGTATTTCGCACAGCTCAGGTTCGCCCGGATCGGGTCGCGCAACGAGTACGAGGAGCCGGAGTTCTGCGTGTCGATGGTGATCGGGTTGGGGCCGTTCCAGGCGCTGTGGCCGACTCCGGCCCGCACCTCGTCGACGGAATCGAGTACCGCGCCGGTCGACGCGTCGACGAAGACGTGCAGCCTGCTGGGCGCGGTCTCGGTGCGCCCGATCAGGACACTCTCCCAGGCCAGTCGCGCGGCACTCGCGTCGAGCCGCACCACCAGGCGATGGCTGTCGACCCGATCGACCACGGGCAGCCGCGTCCGCGCGGTGCGCTCGGCCGCCGGTCCACTCACGGCCGGCCGGGTCGGCACGTCGATGCGCACGTCGCCGGCCGTTTGTACGGTGTGCACCCGGCCGCTCCCGTCGGCCAACACCGCGGCGTCGCCGCCGACGACGGGTAGGTCGCGGTAGGTGCGCCCGTACGAGATCGAGTACATGTCGCCGATCCAGGCCAGCACGGTCTGCCGGCGGTAGCGCTCACCGGGCGAGACGGGGGCCTTTGGGCCGACCATCGCCCGGTCGGCCGCGGCGACGGCGGCGGCGCGGGAGTCGGCCGCGAGCAGCGGTCGTGGTCGGGCGGCGTCCGAGCGGGCGGTGGTGCCGATCGACAAACCGAGCAGGACGGCCAGGACGGTCCCGAACGTCAGCGTTCTGCGATGCATCGAGGCTCCTCGGATGGAAGGCGGACCCCGACCACGAATCCGACCGCCGCCGCTCCCACGTCCGGAACGAACAGCCCACCATATAAGCCGTTTTCGTCGCCCGAGCGCTCGAAACGCTCACACCGTCCCGCTCCCACGTCAAGCACCCGCACCCCCACCGTCACATTCCGGCAAACCCCCGGGCGCGGGGCGCACGGGCGGCGCGGGGCGCGGGAGGGGACGGGGCGGTTTGGTGCGGTGCACGGGGCGGGGTGCGGGGGCTCGGCGCGCGAGGCGGGACGGGCCGCGTGGGGCGAGGCGGGACACCGAGGGGCTCGGGCGGTGCGGTGCACGGGGGCAAGGTGCCAGGGCTCCGCGCGAGGCCGGACGGGGCCGCGTGAGGCGAGGCAGGAGGCGGAGGCACTCGGGGCGCTGCGGTGCGGGACACCGAGGAGATCGGGGCGATGCGGTGCACGGGGGCGAGGTGCCAGGGCTCCGCGCGAGGCCGGACGGGGCCACGTGAGGCGAGGCAGGAGGCGGAGGCACTCGGGGCGCTGCGGTGCGGGACACCGAGGAGATCGGGGCGATGCGGTGCACGGGGGCGAGGTGCCAGGGCTCCGCGCGAGGCCGGACGGGGCCGCGTGAGGCGAGGCAGGAGGCGGAGGCACTCGGGGCGGGGTGACGTGGCAGGGAGTGGGACGGGGGTGGCCTGGCGCGGCGCGGTGTCGGGTCGGGGGGCGGACCAAGTCCGGCGGGTGGTGCGGCGGTTCGGAGGCGGCGGCGCGCCGTGGTGGCATCGGGCGCGGCTCGGCGCGGTGTGGGGCGGCGGGAGCAAGCCCGGTGGCGCGGCCGAGGCCGGGAGCACGCGAAATCGCGCGGCGCGGGGGTCGGGCGAGGCTGCGGGGCAAGTCCGGCGGATGGTGGGGCGGTTTCCGGGTGGGGGGTGTGGTTTTCCGCAGGGGGGTTGGGCGTTGGGCCTCATGGTGTGCGAGGTCGTGGTCTCGCAGGCTGGTCTTGCCGGTGGTTCGGGGTCCGTTCGGATGGGGCGGGCTCGCATCGGGTGAGCGAGGAGGTCGGCGGATGCCGAGGAACAGGGTGCGGGTGGCGGCGGTCGCCCAGGGGGCGCGGGGCACGTCTTCGGTGGTCGCGCGGGCCAGGGGGCTGGTCAAGGAGTACGGTTCCGGACCGATCCGGGTCGCGGCGTTGGCGGGCGTGGACGTGGACATCGTGCGCGGCACCTTCACCGCGATCATGGGGCCGTCCGGCTCCGGCAAGTCGACGCTGATGCAGTGTCTGGCCGGCCTGGACACCGCGACCCGGGGCAGCGTGGCGATCGGCGATACCGAGTTGGCCGGTCTCGACGATGACGCCTTGACCGAACTGCGGCGCGACCGGCTCGGGTTCGTCTTCCAGGCGTTCAACCTGCTGCCCACGCTGTCCGCCCTGGAGAACATCACGCTGCCGGTGGAGATCGCCGGACGCCGGGTCGACCGGGCCCACCTGGATCGCATCGTCGCGGCCACCGGGTTGGCCGGGCGATTGGCCCATCGACCCGCCGAGTTGTCCGGTGGCCAACAACAACGCGTCGCCGTCGCTCGGGCGTTGGTGTCCCGACCGGAGATCGTCTTCGCCGACGAACCGACCGGGAACCTGGACTCGCGAGCCGGCACCGAGGTGCTCGAACTGCTCCGGCGCGGCGTAGACGAGTGGGGCCAGAGCGTGCTGATGGTCACCCACGACCCGAACGCGGCGGCCTACGCGGACCGGGTGCTGTTCCTGGCCGACGGCCGGATCGTGGACGACCTGCCCCGCCCCACGGCGGAGGCCGTGTTCGAGCGCATGGGACGCCTCGACGGCCCCGGCCGAAACATCGCATCCGCGGCTCCCGCAGCCGCGTTCGGCCACGACGCGAGCGAGGTGCGCGCGTGACGCTCGCTCGGATCGCGCTGCGCGGGGTCGTGGCGCACAAGTCCCGCATGCTCCTGGCTCTGGTGGCGATCGCCCTGGGCACCGCGTTCGTGGCCGGCACGCTGGTGTTCCGCGACTCGGTCACGGCGTCCGCTCGTTCGTCGTTCGCCGAATCGACGGCGGACGTGACGGTGACGCCCCGTGGAAACGGCGGCGACCGCCAGGACGGTACCGGCCTGCCCGCGACCCTGCCCGGTCGGGTGCTGGACGCGGCGACTCGCGCCGACGGCGTGCGCGCCGCGTACGGGCGGGTGCACGTGCCGGACACGGTCGTGCTGGACGGCCGTGGCAGGCCGCTGAGTTCACGGGGGAACCTCGTCGCCGACTGGCCGGCCGATGCCGGGTCCGCGCCACGGCTGACCGCAGGACGCGCGCCGATCGCCCCGACGGAGCTGGTCGTGTCGGCGAACGCCGCTGCGAAGCACGGGATTCGACTCGGCGATCGACTGCGGATCATGGCCGTCCCCGGTACCTTCGAGGCCACCGTGGTGGGCTTGGCCCGAGACCGCGCGGACCGGGCGCACGACGCCGACCTCTTCCTGGACGCCGCCACCGCGCAGCGTCGACTCCTGGGCGGACCGGACCGGTTCACCTCCATCGCCGTCACCGCCGAGCCCGGGGTGCCGGATGCGCGGTTGCGCGATCGGGTTCTGGCCGCGCTGCCCGATCCCGCCGGCCACACCGTCCGGACCCGCGACGCGGAGGCCGCCGCGCGCGGCGATGCCGCCGGCGCCTCGTTGCGCGTGGTCACCCACCTCATGCTCGGATTCGCCGGGATCTCCGTGCTCGTCGGCGTGTTCCTGATCGGCAACACCTTCTCCATGCTGGTCGCCGCGCGGACCCGACAGAGCGGACTGCTGCGCGCCGTCGGGGCCGGGCGCGGCCAGGTGAACCGCCTGATCCTGGGCGAGGCGGGGCTGTTGGGCATCGCCGGGTCCACCCTGGGCCTCGCGCTGGGCGTGGCACTCGCGGCCGGACTGATCCGCATCGTCGGAGGGGTCGGCGCCGGCCCGGCGGCGAGCCTGCCCACGGTGCTTTGGTCGACCCCGGCGGTCGCGTACCTGGTGGGCGTGTCGATCACCCTGGTGGCGGCCTATCTCCCGGCTCGGCGGGCCGGCCGGGTGTCCCCGATGGCGGCGTTGCTGCGCGAGGCCGGGCCCGGGACCCGGCGCCCGCTGCGCACCCGCAATCTCGTGGCCGGCACGAGCGGTGTGCTGGGCACCGGTGCGCTGTTGCTCGCGGTACGTGCGGACGATCTCGCGGCGGCCGGGCCGTTGCTCGTGGCCGGTGTCCTGCTCACCCTCCTGGCCACCGTGGCCGGCGCGCCGCTGCTGAGCGTATGGGCGGTGCGCGGCCTGGATCGGCTGCTCGCGTCCCGTTCCGGGCCGATCGGCCGGCTCGCCCGCGGCAACGCGATTCGCGACCCTCGGCGCACCGGCGCCACCGCCTCGGCCCTGATGGTCGGCATCGCGCTGGTGAGCTTCCTGTCCCTGGTCGCCGCGTCGTTGGTCACCTCCGTCGACGGCCAACTCGAACGCTCCGTGAACGCGGACTACTTCGTGCTCTCCTCCCGGCCGATGACCGAGCAGGTGGCGCGCGTGGTCCGGGAGACGCCGGGCCTGGACCACGTCACCGCCCAACAGACCGTACGGGCCGACCTGATCACCGCACAGGGCACCGACCGCGATCACGATCTCACCGCGACCACCGAGCGCTTCACCGACGACTTCCGGCTCGCCTTCACCGCCGGCGACACGCGCTCGACGCTGGCCCCGGGCGGCGACGGGATCACCGTGCCGCAGGCGTTCGCCGACGAGCACCGGCTCGCGGTCGGCGATCCGGTCCAGGTGCGCTTCCACGGCGGCGGTACCGCCCGGCTCCGGGTCGGCGGCATCGTGCGCGACGGGGACGTGTTCGCCTCCGGCGCGACCTACATCGGCACCCACGTGGTCCGCGCACACCTGCCCGCCGAGCAAATGCCGCTGGACGACGTGTACTTCGCCACCGCCGCGGCGGGCGCGGACCGGGCCGGGGTGTACGCGGCCCTGGCGAAGCGCCTGGACGCCTTCCCGCAGACCAAGGTCCGCGACCGGGACAGCTACCGCAAGGCGTTGCACGACACGGTCGCCCTGGCCCTGGACCTGGTGTACGCGCTGCTCGCGCTGGCGATCCTGGTGGCCGTCCTGGGCGTGGTCGACACCCTCGCCCTGTCCGTGGTCGAACGCACCCGGGAGATGGCCCTGTTGCGGGCGCTGGGGCTGACCCGGCGGCGGATTCGCCGGATGATCCGCGCGGAGGCGGTCCTGATCGCCGTGGTCGGCGCGGTCCTGGGTCTGCTGCCCGGTCTGGCCTGGGGCGCGGCCACCCAGCGCGTACTGGCGACCAAGGGCCTGGACAGCCTGACCGTCCCGTGGCCGACCTGCGCGGCCGTCCTGGTCGGCGCGGTCGCCGCCGGCACCCTCGCCGCGTGGCTCCCCTCCCGCCGGGCGGCCCGGGTCCACCTGCGCGAGGCGATGGCCGGCGCGGGATGAGCCGTCGAACCAGGGGCGGCGGCGACGTCCTCGCCGCCTCGGGCCCGGCCCGGGTGGCCCGCCCGGTCGGACCGACCGGGTCGGATGAGAGGCTCGACGCACCGAGACGACGTGGGCGAACGAAGTGGGTAAGGGTGTCGCAGGATTCGGGTCGGGGGACGGCCACGGGACGAGTCCGCGGATTCGCGGCACCGGTGCGCGCCGGCGCGCGAAGCGTCGCGGACGCGGTCGGGGTGCTCTTCAAGGGCACGCTGACCGTCGTGCCGACCGCCCTGTTCCTGCTGGTGGCCGGCCTGCTGCGCGCGGGCCTCCTCGGGTCCGGCTCGCGGGCACGTGCCGGGCCCGGTCGGCCGCGCCGCACGCAGGCTGACCGAACTGGAACGCAGCCGGCTGGCCGGGCCCGCCGATCCCGCCCCGACCCGACCGACCCACCCCGATCCGGGCCCGATCCACCCGATCCCGAGCGATCCGCGGCGGCTGATCCGCTATCTCGCGGCGCGGATGCCGATCGCCCTGCTCGGCGGTGCCCTGCTCGTGCTCACCGGCGGCGGGGTCGGGTTCGCCGCGGTGATGGTGGGCGCGTGGCTCGCGGGCAGTCCGAACACCACCACGACCGACGTACTGATCCTGATCCCCTCCGGACTGGCCCTGTTCGCCCTGGCGTCGTACGGCCTGGTCGGCCTCGCGAAGAGTGATCGGGCCCTGGCCCGGCGGCTGCTCGAACCGGACCGGAACGAGGTACTGCGCCGTCGCGTCGACGAGTTGGCCGCCAGCCGGGCGGGCGTGGTCGAGGCCGTGCACGAGGAACGCCGGCGGATCGAACGCGATCTGCACGACGGTGTACAACAACGCCTGGTAGCGCTGGGCATGTTGCTCGGCCGGGCCCGGCGCGGCGGCGATCCGGCGCGGACCGACGAGTTGTTGCGGCAGGCACACGAGCAGGCCCAGCAGGCGCTGATCGACCTGCGGGACGTGGCGTGGCGGATCCATCCGACCGGGCTGGACGACGGCGGGCTGCGCGCGGTGCTGGAGACGATCGCCGAACGTTCCCCGGTACGGGTCGGGTTGACCTACCACGTCGCCGCGGAGCCGGCGCCGATCGTGGCCACCGCCGTCTACTTCGTGGTCGCGGAGGCGATCACCAATACCGTCAAGCACGCGCACGCCGGCGCCGTCACGGTGTCCGTCGCCGGCACCGAGGGCAACGCGGTGCGGGTACGCATCGTCGACGACGGCGTCGGCGGCGCGGATGCCGCCGGCGGCGGCCTGTCCGGGCTGGCCCGCCGGGTCGCCGCCCTGGACGGAACCCTGCGGGTGGACAGTCCGCCCGGAGGCCCCACCACGATCACCGCGGAGGTGCCGTGCGCATAGTCCTGGCCGACGATTCGGCGCTGCTGCGGGAGGGGTTGGCCCGGCTGCTCGCCGACGAGGGACACGAGGTGGTCGCCAGTGTCGGCGACGGCGACGCCATGGTCGAGGCGGTCGACCGGCACGTCCCGGACGTGGTGGTGGCCGACGTACGGATGCCGCCCACGCACACGGACGAGGGCCTGCGGGCCGCCCTGGAGGTGCGCCGCCGCCGGCCCGGGGTGGGCGTACTGGTGCTCTCCCAGTACATCGAAAAGCGGTACGCCGTCGAGTTGTTGACCGACGACGGCGCGGCCGTGGGCTACCTGCTCAAGGATCGGGTCGCGCACGTGGACGACTTCCTCGACGCACTGGCCCGAGTCGCCGCCGGCGGCGCCGCGTTCGACCCCGAGGTGGTGCGCCAACTCCTCGCCCGGACCAGCCACGTCGACCCGCTGGACCGGCTCACCCCGCGCGAACGCGAGGTATTGGCACACATGGCGGAGGGCCGCACGAACGCCGCCATCGCCCAGGCCCTGCACGTGTCGCAGAGCGCGGTGGAAAAGCACGTCAACGCGATCTTCGACCGACTCGACGTGGCCCACCCGTCCGGATCGGGATACAGCCGCCGGGTCCTGGCCATCCTGCGCTACCTGGGCTCCTGACACCGGCGGAGCCGCCTTCGCCCCGGCTCCCGACCGGCGTTCACGCCTTGGCCCGACCCGGCCCGCGGGCCGTACCGTCGACCCCGGATCGCACTCGACGGCGCGGCGGCCCGCTGCCGGCGGTTGCCGGGCGGGGACCGATCCCCGTTCGGTCCCCGCCCGGGTCGGGTCCGGGCCCGACGACGCCCTGCACGGCCGCGGCCTCCGCCCCGTGTCGGATCCTCGGCCCTCGGCAAGCGCACCACCCGGGGTCACCCCCGTCACCGGCAAGCCTGACGGACCGGACGGTGTCTGAAAACGCCTTTCAGCCTGAGCCGAAACCTGCTGGTCCGGGGACGTTCGAGGACGCACACTGTCGTCGTCCTCCCCTGCTCCGCGCCGGCCGGGAGGCGCCACGGGGGCATCGCGAACACGACGAACACGACGAACACGGGCATGGGGGTACATCGGTGCTGCGCATCCACTTCACCGCAGAGGACCTGGTCCGGACCCGGCTCGCCACGACCCTCGGTGCGGCGGCCGAGACGTATCACAGCCTGGAACTGTTACACGGGCGGCGCAGACCACTGCCCTTCCGGGCCTGGCGCACCGCGGTGGCCGGCCGGCCGGAGGCGACGACGGGTCCGCTCACCGCGCTGATGACGGTACGCGGCCCCGGGATCGACCTGCGCACGCTGGTGGGGGACTCGTTCTCGCTCGACGAGGGCATCGAGAACCTGCTCGCGGTGCCCACCCGGCGGCTGCGCAAGGAAATGGCGAACCTGACCTTCGACCCCGCCCACACGACCTGGGTCCGCGACTTCCTGGACGGCGGCCGGGAACCGCGCCGCGAGTTCGCCGAAGCCCTGCGCGCGTGGCACGACGTGACACTCGCGCCGTTCGGCCCCCGGATCCGGTCCCATCTGGAGTCCGTGCGCGCCGGGTATGCGCGCACCCTGCTCGAAGGTGGTGTCGAGCGCCTGCTGGCCGAGTTGTGTGTGCCGCTCGTCCGGTGGAAGCCGCCGATCCTGGAGGTGGACTACCCCAGGGACGACGACATCCGGCTGGGCGGTCGAGGTCTGCTGATCGCACCGACCGTATTCCTGTGGCGGCAGGCGATGTTGGTCCACGACGTCGAGGACGACACCGCGCCGTTTTTGCTCGCCGTGCCCACGGTGCGCGAGCTCCGGGACGGCGTCGCGCTGTGGGAACCCGACCCGGGCGGCGACCGGGCACTGGGCGCGCTGCTGGGGCAGACCCGGGCCGCCGCGCTGACGGTGATCAACGACGGGTGCAGCACCACGGAGTTGGCCCGTCGGCTGAACATGTCGCCGGCCTCCGCGAGCCAACACGCGACCATACTGCGCAACGCCCGGCTGATCACCACCACCCGGCAGGGCGGTGCGGTCCTGCACGCCCTGACCCCACTGGGCCTCGAACTCCTCGGCGCCGGCCCCTTCCACCCCGCCCCCGCCTGAGCCCGGGCTCGCCCGCGCCCGTCCCGCTCAATCCGTCGTCGGCAGCGCCGCGATCAGGGCGTTCGCCGCGGAGCAGCACAGGAACAGGCCGAGGTCGCCGACCGTGGACGTCGCCGCGGCGGCCTCCGCCCCCGCCCCCGCCTGCGTCGGCGTCGGCGTCGGCGTCGGCGGCGCCGGCACCGAGGTCGCCGGCGCCTGGAGCAGTTCGCGGTGGCGCAGCAGGGCTTGCAGGACGGCGAGCAACCCCCAGGCGCCCCAGGCCGGTTCGGTACGCGCGGCCCGACCCGTGGCGGCGCCGAGCGCGATCGAGCGAATCGTTTCGGCGTGACTCGCGCCGAGCCGGTTCGTGGCCTCCACACCGATCCGGGCCGCGAGGTGGTCGTGTACGAGGAATCGGCTCGTCATCAGGGCCACGCTGAGCTTCAACGCCCCGGGCCCGGTCCGGGTCAGCGCACCGGGGTCCTTGGCCCGGCGCAACAGGGCCCGGCGCCGCCGCAGTTCGAACGCGACCGGCGGCAGCAGATTCGGGTGGAACGCCGCTTCGGCGACCTGTCGATCGTCGAGTCCGGGCACCATGTCCCGTACCAACCCGGGTGCGGCGGACCCGATCACCGTCCCGGTCGCCCGCAACCAGCGGTGCGCGCCGCCGAGTTCGAGCCGAGGCAGATCACGCAGCGCGAGGTCGGTGACCGGGCCGCGCAGTATCGAGGAAAGCTCGGCCGCCCGCGCGGGCCGGAGTCCCAGCGCTTCGAGCCCTGCGGCGGGATCGGCCGCGGCGTCGTCCACGGGTTCTTCCGGTGCACCCCGTCGATTCCACAACCCCATGTCGACCTCCCATCCGGTTCGTTCGATCCGGTCGCCTCGCCGTCATCGTCGCATGCCGAAGCCCCCACGCGCGGAAGGGATCGCGTGGGGGCTTCGGGGTATCGGGTCCGGCGCCGGCCGTGGATACGGCGCGGCCTGAGGCGGATTACGAGAGGCTGGTGGAGTCGGCCGTCTTCGGCCGGCGGCGCGCGGATCCCAACAGCGGGACGAGGTTGAGCAGGAGACCGACGATCGCGACGCCGGTGACCAGGTTCGCACCGGGCCGGTAGGCGCCGAAGTCGGTGTCCCCGGCGGTGGCGCCGGTGGTGACGGCGGTGACCACGGCCAGTACGAGCGCCGCGCCGACCTGGCCGGAGGTCTGCACCAGGCCGGAGGCGAGGCCCTGTTCGGAGTCCTCGATGCCCTCGGTGGCCTGGGACATGATCGAGCTGAAGCCGAAGGCGAAGCCGCCGCCGAGGAGCAACATCGTGGGCAGCACGGTGAAGGCGTAGTTCGGCGTGCCGCCGGCGGTGGCCAGGAACCACAGGTAGCCCAGGCTCATCGAGGCCATCGACGCGATCAGCAGCGGCGCGGTGCCGTAGCGGTTGATCAGGCGTCCGGTGAACGGCGAGCCGAAGGCCACCACGAGGCCGGCGGGCAGCAGGGCCAGGGCCATCCGCAGCGCGGACCAGCCCAGACCGTCCTGGAGGTAGAGCGTCATCATGAACTGGAAGCTCATGTAGGAGCCCATCAGCGCGACGATGCTCAGGTTGGCCCGCACCACCGTGCCGATCCGCAGGATGCCGAAGCGCACGAGCGGGTGGGCGATGCGCTTCTCGACGAACACGAACGTGGTGAGCAGTGCGGCGGCCAGGACGACCGAGCCGAGCGTGATGGGTGCGGTCCAGCCACGTTCGGGCGCCGAGACCACGGTGTAGACGGCGAGCAACATGCCGCCGCTGAGGGTGACCGCGCCGACCAGGTCGTGGCCGCCGGAGTCGGCGGGACGGTCGCGCGGGATCAGGATGTAGCCGGCGATCAGGGCCAGGATGGCCAGCGGTACCGGGGTCAGGAAGGTCCAGCGCCAGCCGAATTCGGTGAGCAGACCACCCAGGATCAGGCCGGAGGAGTAGCCGCTGGCACCGAAGACGGAGAACACCGAGAGCGCTCGGTTGCGGGCCGGGCCCTCCGGGAACGTCGTGGTCAGGATGGACAGTGCGGTCGGCGCGGTGAAGGCCGCGGCCAGACCCTTGACGAAGCGGCTGGCGATCAGCAGGCCGCCGCTGTCCACCAGACCGCCGAGCAGCGAGGCGGCGGCGAACACCGCGAGTGCGATCAGGAAGACCCGGCGCCGGCCGAGCAGGTCGGCGGTGCGACCGCCGAGCATCATCAGGCCGCCGTATCCGAGCACGTACCCGTTGACGATCCACTGGAGCGAGGTCGCGGACATGCCCAGTTCGTGGCCGATCGACGGCAGCGCGACGCCGACCATCGACACGTCGAGGCCGTCCAGGAACAGGACGAGGCACAACACGGCCAAAACGCCCCAGAGTCTGGGGGTCCAGTGTGGAGCGGACGGGCTCGGGTCGGACGGGAGGACGGAGGGCTCACGGGAGGACGGTCCCGCGTAGGTCTCGACTGTTGGGGCCATGACGACGAACATATATGCGCGCGCATTGAATGTCTACGCATTAAATGTGAGAGCACTAAATGTGTGGGCAATAAATTCACTTGCATATTCTGCTGTGGGGCGCTACCGTGACGCGATGAAGACCGAGGAGCCGCTGATCGAGAGCTGGCGCAACCTGTTGTCGCAGTACAGCCGGGTGGCCCACGAACTCGACCGTGCCCTCCAGGCGGAGCACTGCCTGACGATGAGCGACTTCGAGGTGCTGGACCGCCTGATCGCCGCCGACGGCTGCAAGGCCCGCATCCACGACCTGGTCGGCGATCTGCACCTGAGCCAGAGCGCCTCCTCGCGGGCCGTCGCCCGCCTGGAGAAGTGCGGCCTCGTGGAGCGCGCGATGTGCGACACCGACCGCCGAGGCGTCTTCGTCACCGCGACGGATCGCGGCCGAGACCTGCACGATGCGGCGCGACAGACGCAACTCGCGGTGTTGCAGAAGCACTTGGCCTGATCGCAGCGGACCCACCCCGGCCGCGACCGGCTCGTCCCGTTTCCGTTCATCCGCTCGTCGCGCTCCGGAGGAATCTGGTGAAGTGGGTTCCTGGTTCGGCTCGGCGTATCGGCGAGAAGGCGTTTCTGCCGGCGCTGCTGGTGGTGGCGCTCGCGGTGGCGGGGGTTTGGGTGGTGTTCAACGCCGCGCTCACGGCCGCCGTCGCGCGGGATCTGGTGGTCGACGGCCCGAACGGGCGTTGGATCGACATCCCGCTCGGAAGCTGCGGGACGTTGTTCTTCGCCGCGATGGCGGGCGTGCCGGTCGGGGCTGCTGCGGGCTTGGCGGGGGCGTTCCACGAACGGGTGGGGCGGATCTGCTTCGTCGTGGGGCTGCTGCTCGGGGGCGTCGGGGTGCCTTGGCTGCTTTGGCATTCGGGCGTGGTTCCGCCGTTGGGCGACTTCTCGCCGTCGGGGGGCGGGGAGGGGGGCTGACGCCGGTCGAGGCGGGGCAGCACCCGGGACCGGTCCCGGGTGCACGGCGGGTTCCGGCCGAATCGCGGACCCGGTGGTCGATGCCGCCGATCGCCACCCGCGGATCCGCCGTGGTGCACCCGGCCGGGTACTCCACCCCGCCGACCGCGTCGCGCCAAGTCCCGCTCCACGCCGCGCAGATGGGCTACCCGGCCGGACCCGGCGGCGGCGGCGTGCGGTCGGGTGGGATAGCGTCGCGCGTATGTCCGAAGCCCCGAGGATTCGTCCCTGCCTTCCCGTCGACGCGGACGCCGCCGTCGACGTCTGGTCCCGGGCGAGCCGCATCGCGCATCCGTTCATCCCGAACGAAGGCGCGGGTGAGCGCGAGCGGGAGATGCGCGAGACCTACCTCGTGCACGCCGACAATTGGGTCGCCGAGGCCGACGGTCGGGTGGTCGGGCTGCTCGGGCTCATCCTCGGCGAGATCGACGGCGTGGTCTGCGGTGAGATCGGCGGCCTGTTCGTGGCGCCCGAGGCCCAGGGCACCGGCGTGGGCCGGCTGCTCGTCGAACACGCGGCGACGCTGCACAGCGCGTTGACGCTGGACGTGTACGAGAAGAACAGCCGGGCGCGCCGCTTCTACGCCCACGTCGGTTTCACCGAACACAGCCGTCGCGCCGACGCGGCCCACGACGAGATCCTGCTCAAACTCGTTCGCCCGACGCCACCCGGCTGAGCGGGGCTCGCCGGACGACGGGCGCCGGTGTGCCGGCCCGACTCCCGCGCTACGGGCCGTAGTCCCGGCCGACGACGAGGGGTTGCCCGGCCGAATCGGCGACGGCCAGGTCCCGTCCGGCTTCGATCCGGCCGTGCACCGTGTACTGGTAGCAGGGAAACCGGATGCAGACGACCGGGTGACGGACGCCGTACAACACCGGAAACCCGGTGCGGTTGGCGATCGAGAGCGCCGGGCCGGTGACGGTGTATCCGGCGTCGCCGTGCTCCTCGATGTCCCGCGCGGGCACCACGGTTCGCGTCCCGGTGAGGTCGTGGCCACTGTGGACACACAGACTGGCCGCCGGGCACGACTCCGGGTCGACGGCGTCCGCGCAGGCGGTCGGGGCGAGGGCCAACACGCCCACGAGCAGGCCGGCTGCCGCCGCGGCACCGGTGCCCGATGTGCACATCACGCGAATGTCCTCATTCTCGATGGCCCGGCGGACGAAATGCCGGACCGGGCATGATCCTTGCGGCCGGTGACGCAGAGGCCGATCATGGTCGGGCCGCCGATGCCGCCGACTCGGGCGAGCCGTTGCGGGGAGTCGGCGAATTGGGTGCGGGCGCCGACCGCGACCGGCCCCGCACCCTGTCGCCCGCGATGAGGTCGAACACCGGTCCCGGCACCGGTATTTGGGCCGTCGCCCACCCCTGCTCGCGGTCGACCAGCCGGTCCATGGACACCATCCGGCCGGAGAACACGGTGATCGGGCAACCTCGCCATCGTTTTCCGCCCGCTGCTCAGTCGGCGGTCAGGCGCAGGACCAGGTTGGCCCGATCGATGGCCTCCAGGACGGGGGCGGGGGCGACCTCGGCCGCGCGAGCCGCCTCGGCGAGCGCGTCGGGATCGGACCGGGCCAGGTCGGCCACCGTGCGGTCGCCGAGCAGGTCGGCCAGCCGCGCGGTCCGGGAGACGCCGAGCAGGTGGCGCGCGGGCATGCCCCGGACCTCCGCAGGCCCGCCGGCGGCCAGGATCTCCCGGGTGTGGGTCGAGGCGAAGGCGTGCGCGAGGGCCTGGCGGGTGACCTCGGTCCAACCCACGGCCTCCCGGCCGTCACCGGGTTGCCCGCAGTAGAACCCGAACCCGCCGAACGAGGCGGTGAATCGACGGTTGCGCAGTTGGTCCACGCTCGGCGTCCCGTCGGCGGCGACGGTGAAGTCGGCCAGCACCACCCAGGGTTGACTCGGACACGGCGGACACGGGCGGGTGCCGGTCTCGTTGATCCGGGACGAACAACCGGTGGTCTCGCCACGCGGGTCGTCCTCGCCGTGCACGTATACCTCGGGCAGCGTGTCCAGCACGCCGAGCCGAAAGCCCTCGCGGACCCGGCTGTACTCGCACGCGGTGTCCTCGCAGCCGCAGCCGGCCGCCGCCACCGGCACCGTCAGGCATTCGTCGTAGCGCACCGCGAGGTAGTACGTCCGGCCGGGGTCGCGCCGCTCGCGCACCGGCGCACACCACGGGTCGGCCGGCGGCGGGCACCCGTCGGTGCCGCCCGGCAACGCGTCGCGCACGTCCACCCTGACCCGGTGGTCGACCACGATCTCGTCCCCGTACGGGCCCAGCACATAGCCGGGCGAGACGTCCAGCAGCCAGGGCAACCGGCCGCCGTCGCCGAAGCCGACCGCGCGCACACCCACCCCGCACACCACGCCCCACCCGTGCAGCACCCGGTTGTGCCGGCGCATCCGGTCCAGCAGCCAGACGCCGGTCTGGGCCAGATCCTCGGGGCCGACGAGTTGACCGCCG
The DNA here is from genome assembly GCF_040629175.1 of Embleya sp. NPDC005971. Lineage (NCBI taxonomy): Bacteria > Bacillati > Actinomycetota > Actinomycetes > Kitasatosporales > Streptomycetaceae > Embleya > Embleya sp. NPDC005971. The sequence goes on from NZ_JBEXUX010000047.1 coordinate 53,879, forward strand.
AACCAGCGCGGGCGCAGCCGCCCGCCGGCACTCCCGGCCAGGCAGTCGCCGCACCCGCAGGACGCGGAGCCGCCTCCCCCGCCGCCGCCCCCGTCACAGCCGCATCCGCAGCCGCCCTGCCCGGCCACCGCAATGGGCCGGATCGTCTTCTCGTGCCCGCTCAACGTCCCTCAACTCCTCGATGTGCGTCGTCTCGATGGCGCCGCGCGCCCGAACTCCCGGGCCGCCGGGCCGCTCCGGGCGCTCCCGGGCGCGGGCGCCGTGCGGCGCCCGGGTCGGCGGTCACTGCGGTGCCACCTCGAACGCGAGGTGCACGAACCCGCCGGGGTCGCCGTCGAACAGGTCGACCGCGACGCTCGACCGGGCGCCGAGCGCGGCGATCCGCGGCGCCGGCGACAGGCTCTGCTGCCCGGACCAGATCGAGAAGAGCGTGTGGTTGTCCAGCCCGGTCCCCACGAAGACCGCGTCCAGCGGCAGGGTCGGCTCGTCCGCGCCCACCGGCGGCACCGCGCTCGCCGTCGACGAGCGCACCTGGAGCAGGAACACCGCGGCCGGTTCGCCGGCGGAGGGCAGCCGCGCCCCCTCCGCCTCGAACGTGTACGTCACCGACTCCGCCTCCGGATCCGCGTCGGACCCCCGCCGCGCCCCGGATCCCAGCTCCAGGCGGCGGAAGCCGGCGAGCCGATCCCCATCGCGCAGCGCCTGGAACAGGCGGACCCAGCCGTCCGGTTCGGCCGTCGCGGCGTCGGCGAGCGCCCGATCCACCGTGAGTTCGACGTGCGGGGCGCGGGCGAACCGGGTCAGGTCCGGGTGCAGCGGCCCGGCGGCGTCCAGGCGCGATCCGCCCTGCGGCCACACCCGCAGCAGGCGCGGGCCGGTCGCGACCCTCGCGGTCGGCGGGGGCGGTGGCGCGAACACGTGCAACTCGCCGCCCTGCGTGCCGTTCCCGGTCGGGAACGGCGGCACCGCGGCGAGCGGCGCCCGGTCGATCAGCGCGGCCAGGCCGGTGTCCTTGGCGTTGCCGGGGGCCATCGCCCACAGCGTGTTGCGGTCCTCGGCGGTGAGCCCGGTGCCCACCAGATCGGGGTCCACGGCCAGGCCGTCCGGATCCTGTGCCTTCGGCGGCCCGGAGACCGCCACCCGGGAGCCGACCACGAACACGGTCTGGGTGAGCAGCCCGTTGCCGTCGAGTTCGACGGTGTACGCCGCGCCCTCGCCGCCGGGCGGCACGGTGACCCGGGTGAGGGCGCCGGCGGCCCGGGTCAACTTCAGCCGGCGCGCCCCGGTGTGGTCGAGCTGCCACAGGCCCAGCCACGGATTCGGCGCGTCGAACGCCGCGTCGACCAGTTGGCGATCGAAGGCGATCTCCAACCGCTTGTCGGCCACGAACGCCCGCCACGTGGCGGGCGTCGCGCCGGCGCCGACCTGCGGCCACAGCGCGGTGATCCGAGGCGGGAGGGTGCGGCCGGCGCAACACGCGTCCACCCGCCCGGCCAGGCACATCAGCAGGTCGAACAACACCCGGTTGGAGTACACGACCGGCCGCGCGGTCACCGCGTCCAGATCCGGCGCGCCCTCCGGGGAGTAGGTCACCGTGGCCAGGACCGTGCAGTCGTCGTCGCACCCGCACTCGTGCTCGACCGTGTCCGCGACCTGCTCGCGCCGATCGAAGTGCGCGCCGGGCCGGGCGGGGAAGATCGCCGCGCACTGCTCCTCGCTCAGCCCGACCTCGTCCGGCTCGCCCGCGGTGATCCGGATCAGGAAGCGCTCCAGGGTGAGCGAGGGCACGCACTCCTCGCGCACCTCGCAGTCCACCACCGGCGTGCGGACGAACTCGCTCCCGCACTCGTGCCGACACAGCCGCACCGCGACGGTGCCGTCCCGAACCGGTTGGCCGTGCGGTGCGCCGGCGCAGTCGGTGGGTTGGTACGGCTCCTCGATCCGCACCGGGCGATCCACCACGATCAGCCGGCCGTGCCCGTCCACCGCCGCGCCGGGGAAGACGGTCACCGTGCCGTCCTCCTGCAACTCCGCGTCCAGGCCGCACAACACGCCGGGGCCCAGGCCCAGCCGGGCCAGCGTGGCGGCGGTCTGTCGGTGGTAGTCCTGTTCGAGGTTCCAGTGCCGGACGTCCATCAGCTTGCCCGGGTAGAACCGGTTGCGTACCGGCGGCGCGGGAGCCCCGTCCGCACCTGCGTCGCAGCCGCATCCCGTGTCCGCCGCGTGGTCCTGACGGTGCTGACTCACTTGTGCTCAACCCCTTGGAGATGGTCGGGTGGTCGACCCGCGACCGCCTGGTGTGGGAAGCGTCGTGTCGAGCCGTGTCTCGACGGGACCGCCGACGTGCGCCGGGGCCGGTCCGGGCAACCGGATCGCGGTGCCGAGCGCGGGGCCGGCACCCGCGGCCCAGTCCGGCGGCGGGCCGGCCACGTGGGTGTCGATGCCGACCCGTCCCGGGATCGCGCCGTGCCGTTCGACCCGCACCCGGGCGAACACGTGTGCCGGGCGCTCCCGTTCCACCACGCGGGCGATCTCGGGCAGCGCGTCGGCGTGGGTCGGCGGGACGTGCACGCACACCCGGTGCGCGAACGCGGTGTACAGCGGCAGTCCTCGGTCCTGCGCGGGGACCAGGTGGGCGCCGTCGAGCACGGCCGTGGCGTCGAGCACCGGCGGCCCCGGATCCGCGACGTGCACCGCGGTATCCCGGCCGAGGCCGCCGCTGCCCAACCGCCAGACGCCGGCCGCCGACAGCGGTTCGGACAACCGCACGGTGACGCCGGTCTCCCGGGCGACCGCCTCGATCAGCCCGGCGGGCGTGCCGCGGCGACCGTGCGCGGCGTACGCGCCGGCGATGTCCGCGCGGCGGGCGGCCGGGTCGGCGGGGCGCGACGGCGCGGCGTCCACCCAGCGGGCCAGCCGGTCCAGCCACGGGTCGTCCGGGCGGTCCGGGGCGGAGCCGGGGTCGAGCGAGGCGGGCAGTTCCTCCAACTCGCGCACCGACGCGTCGTGCGCGCCGGCGAGCAGGCCCAGCAGTCGGCCCAGCGTGCCCGAGCCGTCGTCGTCGCCGGTGTACGCGGCGGGCAGTGCGTCCAGCAGGCCCCGGCCCACGTGTTCGACCCGCACGTCGTCCACGCGCGGGGTGCCGCGTCCGTCGCCGAGCAGTTCGACCGCGATCCACAACCGGGCCCCGGACGGGGCGGGGCCGACCAGTACGCGTACGTCCAGGCCCGGCAACGGGCCGGCCCGCCAACGGCCCGGGGCGGTCGGCACCGGCGCGTCGTCCGGATCCGCGCTCGCCGGATCGGGCGGATCGGGCGGGGCGCCGGCGGGCGCGAGCATGGTCCACAACCGTACGTGCGTGCCGGGCGGCGCGGGTTCGGCGAGCAACACCCGGACGCGGTCCCAGTGTTCGATGCCGGGCGGCTCGATCGGCGCGGGCAGCACGACGACGCCGCGGGTACCGGTACGCCGCGGGCCCAGTCGGGCGATCCCGCCGGGGCCGGCCACGAACACCCGCCCGCGTCGGTCGACGGCGATCCCGGCGAGGTCGCCGGCGGCCACCAGCCGGGCCGGCGCGCCGTCGTCCGGGACCAGCACGACCCCCGGTCCGGGTCGCTGCCGGGCGCCGCCGACCACGAGCACCCCCTCGGGCACCCGGACCGCGGCCAGACCGCCGACCCGCTCCCGGGCCGCGCGCAGCACCGGATCCTCGGCGGGCGGCGGGTCGGTCCACGGGGCGAGGTACTCGCCGGTGTCGGCGCGCACGACCACACCCCGTGCCCGGTCCGGCTCGTCCCCCACCACCAACAGCCGCCCGCCGTCCAGCAGCCACAACCCGCGCGGCCGACGCGGCGCCGCCGGATCGCCGGTCGCCACGTCCAAACAGCCCAGCACGCACACCACGTGGTCGCAGCCGTCCACCCGCAACACCCGGCCGTGCCCCGGATCGGCGACCACGATCGTGCCGTCGGCCGCGACCACCAGCCCCAACGGCCCACCCGCCGGATCGAGATCGGCGCTCGCGATCGGTTCCAGGGCCGCCGTACCCGGGCTCAGCACCACCCGCTCGCCGTCCGCGTACACCCCCTCGAAGCGGGCTCCGGGCCAGCGCCCCAGCGCGTTGACCCAGCGGTAGCCGGCCACGCCGCTCACGCCCCCTCCACCCCCATCCACGCGATGTGCCAACCCAGTTCGCTCCGCACCAGGTTCGGCGTCTCCAGGTCCGCGAGTACCGCGGCCGGATTGAGCGGCAACGTCGTGGTGCCCCCGACGACACCGCCGATCCGCCCGGCGGGCAGCGGCACCAGCACGGTCAGCCGCCCCGGCTCCGCGTCGGCCACATACGGCGTGCCGTCGAGCACGCACGCCTGACCACCGGGCGCGGCGGACGCACTCAACTCCCGGTCGCCATCCAGCCGGACCGTGTAGGCGGGCGTGTCCCCGAACCCCGCCGCAGCGGTGTCCACCACCGTGCGCAGCCCGATCACCACCCCCGAGGCCGAGTCCTGGACGGCCGTCCACACGGTGCCGAACGCACTCGTCGCACCCGTGGCCACGTACGGCGTCGGCAGCACCGCCAGCACCCGGCGCCCGGCCGGATCGGGCGGCGCGGTCAGCGCGCAGCCGCGCACCGCCACCGTCGCGAGCAACACGTCCAGCCCTTCGCGCAGTTCGGCCGGCGTCCGCCACGCGGCCGTCGGGCCGTCGGCGAACCGCACCGCCCCGACCACCCCGCAGGCGCCGGCCCGGGTGCGCACATCCGCCTCGTCGTCCTCGGTCCAGCGCAACGTCAGGCAGAACACCACGTCGCCGCCGTCCGGCCCGGCGGCCACCGCCGGCACGTCCAACTCGGCGCCGTCGGACAGAATCAGATCCCGGCCGAACGCGTCCAGCGCGTAGCCCGCACCGATCGCGACCCGCTTGGCGCCCCGGGCACCGGTGACCTCCAGGCCGAGCGCCACACCCCACCCGTGCAGCACCCGGTTGTGCAACCAGCGCCGCGAACGCTCCACCGCGACCGCGTCGTTCAGGTCGGCGGCGGCGAGCACTTGGCCGCCGAAGAAGGTCGGGCGATGGGTCGGCGGCAGCGCCGCGCCACTCGTGGTCGGGCCGGTCATGCGGACGTTCCCCTCACTCGTGGACCCGGCCGAACGCCGGGCGGATCACCGGCACGGCCCTCGACCGCCGCCGGACCGCGAAGTCCGCGCGGCACGTACACCACCGGCCGGGTACACGGCACCGGGCACGGCGGGTCGGCCGGCCCGGACAGTGCCGGGACCGGTCGCGCGCCGAGCACGGCCGTCCAGGCGAACGCCATCGGCACGGCCGAGACCTTCGGCTGCTCGTCGACGTCGCCGGACTCGGGCAGCGCGTGCCGCACGACGACGCGGAAACCGGTCCGGTCGACCTCCGCGACCTGCACGGTGCTGCCGCCGGTCCCGGCCGGCGACGGCCCCTCGGCGGTGACGAAGACCTGTGGCACGTCGGCGAACGCCCGCGCGAAGTCGACCCGCGCCGACCACTGCACGCGCGAGCCCTCGGCCGCGATCGCACCCCGGGCCGCCCGCCCCGCGAGCACCACGGTCGGACCGGGTCGGTGCGCGCTGCGCCGGGCCCCGTCGCCGACCTGCAACCGGCCGGTGTCGGTGCGGTACACCGCGAGCGGCACGTCCCCCGGCCCGGCGACACCACCGGGCTCCACCAGGCACGCCCGCCCCCGCGGCCCACCCCGCTCGGGACGCAACACCACCGACACCGGCCCGGACCCCGCGACCGACACCGAGACCACGTCATCGGCACCGAGCACCACCAACTCCCCGGCACGCGTGAGCGCCACGCCGGGTTCGACCAGCACCCGCCCGTCACCGATCGCCCACACTTCGAGCCCCACCGCGACACCCCACGTGCGATGCGCGGCGCGGGTGTGCCGAGCCAGGACCGTCGCCTCGTTCGCGGTGAGGTCACGCACATCGGCGGCCCCCAACCGCACCCCGGACTCCTCGACCACCCGATCCGCGACCCCGGTCATCGACCCACCTCCGCGCGGGCGGTACGCACCGTGTGGGTGCCGGGGACCACGAGCGCGGTCGGTGGCACGCACAGGCCGGCGCAGCCCGGGGGGCCGTCGTCGGCGCGCAGTGCGAGGGCGGTGACGTGGTCCACGCCGGGGGCCTCGTCCAGCACGCGCAGCACCTCGCTGCGGTGTACGTCGCGGCCGAACGGCCAACCGGTGCCGTGTGGTCCGCCGGTGATCGGGTGCAGGAACGTGTCCAGCGCGGCCCGGACCGCTGCGGTCGTCGCGCCCGGATCGGCGCCCGGGAGCAGCGCCACGCTCACCTCCGCGCTCACCACGACATAGCGCGGCCCGGTGACGAACAGGCGGGTGCCGGTGGTGCGCAGCCCGGCCAGGTGTCGGCGCACCACGCGCAGCAGGCCGGCGGTGGGTTCGGGGCGGCCTCGCGGGAGGGTGGGCAGCACGACCACGCTCACGCAGCCCGCCGCGACCAGGCCGGGCAGCCGCGGGTCGGTCTCGGCGAACGCGCGGACCCGGGCGATCCGGGTGCCGGGGGTGTCCAGGGCGCAGCGCTCGACGCCGGCCAGGGTCACCGCGCGTTCGGGCGGGGCGAGCCGAAGCACCGCGGCGCGGGGCAGTTCGTCCAGGGAGTGGGCGTCGGTCGCGGCGAGCGCGTCCACGAGGCGTTCGTGCGCCCACAGCGCCCGTTCGGCGCGGGCCGCGGCGGCGGCGGTGTCCTCGGCGTCGGCGCCGCCCACCGCCGGGCCGACCAGGGTGACGGTGAGCGCACCGGGGGCGGGCGGCACGCCCAGGAGTACGCGGGTGCGGGCGTCGGGCGCGAGGACCACGGGCGCGGGCGGGGCCAGGGCCGCGCCGCGCGCTCCGGAGGTGGTGCGGTAGGCGGCGAGCACGGTGCGGCCGAGTTCGGGCACTCGGCCCGCGCGGCCGTCGCCGAAGGTGAGCGTGCCGGTCGCGGCGTCGAGCACGGCGTGCAGTTCGGTGCGACCGGCCGCGTCCAGATCGGGGACCAGCCGGACCGGTTCGACGCCGCCCGCCGGATCGGCCAACCACACCCGGTACGGCCCCGGCGTCGCCCCGTCCGGCGCGATCGCGCCGCCGGGCAGGACGAACGTCTGCTCGGGTGCGCCGTCGCCGACGCCCGCCGCGACGAGTTCGGCCACCAGTCGCCCGGGGGCCGCCGACGTCGGCGCGATCCAGCGCAGGATCCGCACCACCGGCGCGGCCGGGTCGTCGGTCCGCACGGTACGTACCAGGCGCGCCGCGTCCACGGTGATCGCCAGCGGCACCAGGGCGCCTTCGACCAGGGCCGCCGCGCCGACGAGCACGGCCGTCGGGGCGACGTCGTAGCCGCCGACGGCCGCCGTGGCCAGGACCGCCTCGACCGCGTCGGCGACCACCCGGCGCACCCGCGGCGGCGCGTCGGGCCGGCCCCGGTCGAGCCGGCAGCGCAACCAGGCCCGGCTCCCGGCCGCGCCGAGCGGCTCGACCGGCAGCCCGGCCGACCCGATCCGCAGCCGCACGGCACCGGATCGGCTCAACGCCGCGGTGCGATCCACCACATCCCCGAGCGGTTGCCAGACCCCGCCCACCCACGCCTCCCAGACGGTGCGCGCGTCGTGGTGCGGCGCGGTGCCGACAGCCCCGACCGGACCCACGAACCCCCCACCGCCCTGCGGCAGGTCACCCGCGGCATCCACCGAATCCGAGCCAGCCTCCGCGGACCGCGCCGCCGAGGCACCGACACCCCCGACCCGACCCGGGTCCGGATACCGCCCCAATCCCCCGCCCCACCCCGCCCGAGCGCCCGCACCCGCGCCCCCGTCGCCGCCGGGATCCGGGTCGGCGTCCAGGTACAGCGCGAGCGTCGTGCCCGCCGGCAACGCTCGGTCCAGGCCCAGGACGAGCGCGGCGCCCGGGCGCGGGTCGGGGCCGAGGGCGTCCACCGCGGTGCCGCCGAGCAGCGTGGGGGTGTGGTCGGTCCAGCCGAGGGTGTGGTCCCATCGCCCGGCCGTGCCGTCGTCGGTGCCCGCCGCGACCACCGCCGCGCCGGTCAACGGCAGCGCCTCCACCGTCTCCAGGCCGGTCGCGGCCTCGGCCCCGTGTGCGACGAAGCCGAGCCGGGCGGGCAGCACGGCCGGCGCGCCCGGTCCGGACCGGACCGAGAGCACCACCCGCGCCGCGCTCGGCCCGGCCGGATACACCCCGAGCAGGGCCAGCAGTTTGCGCCGGTGCCGGTCGGTGACCCGCGAGGCCCGATAGACGTCGGTGTCCACAAGCCACGCGAGCATTTCGAGCACCGCGATGCCGGGATCGGAGTGGTTGTGGTCGGTCCACTGCGGACTCTCCAACGGCAACAACGCCCGGACCTCGGCGACCAGATCCGGCCAACGTCGGGTGTCCGAACTCGGCGGAAACAGCGGCATGGTTCAGCGCTCCCTTCCGGGCGATCGCAAGGACCGCGAACACGGCGACGCCGAAGGCGCCGTCGTACCGCCCGCGCACGACGACCCCGAAGGCGCCGAAGACCCCGGCGACCCCTGTGACGCCCCGGCAAGCCGCACCACCAGTGCGCCGGCGCACACCACCGCGTCCGCGGCCGGCCGCACCGCGTCGCCGGCCGGCACCCCGTCCACCGTCAGGTCGAGCGCGGTCACCACGTCCACCCCGGGCACCGCCTCCAGCCGCCGGGCCAGATCGGACAGGTACACGCCGCGGCCGAACGGCCATCCGGTCCCGTCCGGACCGCCGTCGAGCGGATGCAGGAAGCGGGCCAGATCGGCGAGCACCGCGCCGCGCACCGGCCCGGCGTCCCCGGCCCGGGTCGGCCGCACCGTGGCGGCGACCCCGACCGGAAAGTAGCGCGCGCCCTCGACCACCAGCCGGGCCGCCGCCGGCATCCGGGCCCGGACCGCGTCGCGCACCCGACGCAACAATTCGCCGGTGGGCTCCGGCCGGTCGCTGCCGTCCCGAGGCACCACGACCAGCCGGACCACGCCCGGCGACACCCGCCCGTGTCGGTCGCGCGCACCCAACGCGCGGGCCGCCGCGATCGCCGGGACGGTCTCCCGGGCCAGCGCGGCCACATCGGTCTCGGTCAGCGCGAGCCGGCGGTGCCGCAGCAGCGCGGGGCCGCGCCGCAACACGTCGGGAAAACCTTCGGCGTCGGTGCCGCCGCTCGCTCCGCGCGGATTGCTCACCCCGCCCACGGCCACCGCGCCGACCGCCTGGGTGATCGCGCCGGCGGGCACGTTGCCGGCCGCGCCGCCGCCGGAGCGATACACCCGCAACCGCACGTTGTCCGGCCCCACGGGAGGCACCCGTCCGTGCCCGTTCCCGCCGAACAACACCCGTCCGGTCGCGTGGTCGCACACGTACACCCGGTCGCCCGGCCCGGCCAGGCCCAGCGAGGGCACCTCGTCCCAGCGCACCCACACCGCGCCCACCCGGCCGGTGCGCGGATCGGCCACGGTGCGCAGCGCCGCGCCCGCCCGCTCGGCCAACTCCCGTTGCAGCAGCGGCAGGTCGACCGCGGCCCGGTCGCCGTCGAGTTCGCGCACCTCCAGCACGGCGCCGTCCAGCACCGGCGTGCGCAGCGTGCGGAAGACCTGCCCGGCGCTGCCGTCGGCCGAGCCGAGCAGTTCGTCGGTGATCGTCTGTACCTGCCGCACCTGCGCCGCGTTGGGCACCAGCGCGTTCAGGGTCGGCTGCGGGGGCTCGGCCTCGGCCGGGAAGCGGGCCCGGATCCAGGTGCGGGGCGTGCCGAACCGGGCCGGCGGCGCGTCGCGAAGTTCGCCGCCGGCGTAGGCGCGGGTGAGCCGGTCCCGTACGGTGAGCGTCGCCCCGTCGGCGGCGGCCACCACGACCGGCTCGCCGCCGCGCAGGTCGGTGAGCAACAGCCGGTCGCCGGGCGCGAATCGGGCGGCGGCGCCGCGCCCGAGCAGGGTGATCGTGTGGTCGGCCGCGCCCGTGACCGGTGCCCCGGGTGGGCCGCCGGTGCCGGGCCAGATCAGGCCGACCACGCCCGCCCGGGTGAAGCCCTCGGTGCCGTCGTCGGTGGCCAACGCGACCCAGCCGGTGCCGTCGTAGCCCTCCCAGGTGGGCCGTACCGGCACCGCGTCGGGGTCCTCGCCGGCGGGCTCGACGTACAGGCCCAGGCGGTCGGCGGGCAGTTCGCCGTCGAAGCCCAGATACAACGTCGGGGCGGTCTCGACCATCGGCCGAAACGGGGTCGCGCCGGAGCCGGGGAAGGCGAGGGCGGCGGTCAGGTCCGCCCACGCGTGGTCGTCGAGCGCGAGCGTGTGCCGCGGGTCGGCCGGCCCGGCGACATGTCGGTAGAACACTTCGAAGCGGTCCAGCACCGGCGGCCGGGGTTCCACCACGGGCAGGAAGTTGAGCACGCCGGACTTGTCGGTCCAACTCACCTGACGCAGGAACGAGAAGCTGCCGCGTTCCAGCCGGGCCCGCAACCAGCGGCGTTCGTCGCCGGTCACCGAGGCCGGCGCCCAGTCGTCCGGCACCGTGAAGTGCAGGGCGCCCGAGCGTTGCAGGGCCAGCACGGCGGGAGCGCCCGCCGCGCCGATCGCCCGCCAGCGGGTGCCGTCGAAGTACTCCCAGGTCACCTCCGGCGCGGTGAGCTGGTTCGGGGTCTGGGCCCCGGCGACCGCCTTGAGCAGGTCCTCCGGTGCCAGGTTCTCCAGCGCGGCGGCGATGGTACGGGCCGTCGTCACCTGGGTGTCCACGGCGGCCTTGGCGGCGTCGATGCGCGCGGTCACGTCGGTGACGAACACCTGCGGGTCGGAGCTGAGGAAGGACGGCAGCGGGGTGTCCGCCAGGTAGGGGGTGGGCGTGGCCAGCACGGTGCCCAGCGCCGACCCGAGCGCGCCGTGTGCGGCGACCACCTGCGCGTCCGTGCCGTTCGCGAGCGCCTGGGCCAGCGCGGCCCGAGGCGCGGTCAACGTGCTCGCGCCGGCGGACAGTTGCGCGGTGGCGTCGGCGGTGGCCAGGAGCAGCGCGGCGCTCGCGCGCGGGGCGCCGCCGAGCGCGGCCAGCGCGGCGGCCAGGTCGGCGGCCGGATCGGCGGCGGTCTGCGCGGCCTTGACCCGGTCGCGGGCGGAGCCGACGTTGGCGAACAGGCCCGGTTCGGCCTGCGCGGCGCCGCGCAACGAGGTCAGCGCGTCCCGCAGGTGCGCCTTGACCTGGGTGTACCACGTGGTCGGGTCCTCGCCGGACAGCGGCGAGACCACCGCTCGTCCCAGGTCGCCGCTGACCGCCGTCAGCGCGGCCAACCTGGTCGCCACGGCGCGGATGTCGGCCACCGTCTTGTCGCGGAACTCCTTGGCGTTCTGTACCCCGCCGGTCAGTTCGCCGGTGCGCTGGTCGGCCTCCTCGGCCGCGGTGCGGGGGCGGCCCACCACCACGGTCACCCGGGCGCCCGGCTTGGCGAACGCGGCGTCGCAGGCCACGTGGAACGCGCTGCCGCGCACCGGTGCCGGGCCCAGCGGGGTGAACGCCCGGGTCAGGTCCACCGCCTGCGCGTCGGCGACCGCCTTGTCCGGAACCAGGCCGGTTCGCAGGGTCAGGTCCAGGTGGGCGGGGGCGTCCAGGGCCAGCGGCGCGGTGAGGTCGTCGGGGTCGTCCAACGGGAAATAGTCCACGCCCGGCTTCGGCACGGCCGTGCCCGCGGTGAACGTGTCGGCGGCGGTCGGCGGCACGGTGACGCCGAACCGTACGGTGTGGCCCTGGTGTTCGGCCGCGACGACGACCGGGGTGTCGGGCTTCGCGGCGAGGTTCTCCTTGCCGCCCGCCGTGGTGTCCACGACGTGCAGGGTCGCCGCGTCCGGCGCCGCGGTGCCGTGCGCGGCGTGGATGGTCACCGTCGTGTCGGCACCGGTCGGCGGACCCGCGAACAGCGCCAGGCGGGCGTGCGAACCGACCGTCGCGAGCCGCAGGTGCGCCAACTCCGGTGCCACGAAGCCCGGCCGCCCGCTCAGTTGCGAATCCAACCGGGCCCGGAGCCAATACGACTCGGTGCCCGAGACGGTGGTGGCCACCGCCGTCGCACACGGCGCGACCAGACGCACCGTGCCGGAGCGGGTCAGGCCCAGAGTCCCGTCCCGGGACGCGTCGTCGCCGGCGCCCCAGGGCGCGAACGGCCGCCAGGCCGTGCCGTCCCACCACGTCCAGGTGATCCGCAGCGCGGCCGAGGCCGGCCGGCGCAACGCGATGGTGATCTCCACCGTCGCCCGCCCGGCGAACGCCAATAGCGTCTCGTGCGCGAGGTACAACTCCCGTACGGCGGGCCGCAGTCCGGTGAACAGCGTGACCGGGCGGCGGGCCGGCACGTCGGCCGAGTGGTCGGCGGCGGCGTCCGCGCCCGGGTCCAGGCTCCACACCTCGACCAGCGGCGCGCCCGCCAGCGCCACCGTCTCGCGGGTCTCGAAGATCAGCGGCGCGTCCTGTCCGGGCACGGTGGCACCCAGCCGCGACCCGGCGCTCACCCGGGCCCCGCTCACCCCGGGCAGCGCCTGCAACAACACGGTGCCGGCGGCGCCCTGCGCGGGCAGCAGCGACACCCCCACCAGGTCGAGCAGCGCGGCCAGTTGCCGATCCGGCAGCGCGGCCAGCCGCTCCTCCAACGCGGCCAGCAGCGCGCCGAGCCCGTGCGCCACGCCCATCGACGGTCCGCCCGGGGTGGGATGCCAGTCGGGCACCCACCCGGTACGCGCGGCCAACAACGCGGCGACCACCTCGGCCCTACTGCGCGGCGCGCTCACGTGGCCGCCCCCTCGTGCAGATGGAACGGATAGACCAGGTTGTAGAAGGTGTTGGTGGCCCGGATCCGGTAGTCGATGCGCACGTCGAGCCGACCGGCCGCACGATCGGCCACCGACACGTCCACGCCCAGCACGTCGATCCGCGGCTCCCACGCGGTCAAACCCTGTTCCACCCGCAGCCGCACCAGTGCGGCGGTGGCCGCGGTGACCGGCTCGAACAACATGTCCTCCAGTCCGGCCCCGAAGTCGGGCCGCATCACCCGCTCGCCGCGCCGGGTGCCCAGGATGAGCAGCACCGACTGCCGGACCTTCTCCGGCCCCGCCGCCTGGGCCGCCTCACCCAGCGGGTCCAGCCGGGCCGGCGCGGCCCAGCCCCGCCCCAGCACGGCGGCATCGTCGGGCGTACGCCCCACCGGGTCGGGGGTCGCCGGAGCGGTCGGTTCGGCCACCGTCAACCTCCGATCAACACGGTCGGCACACCCGCCACCACCGGCGCGCCGCAGCCCGCCAGGTCGCCCTGGCGCAGCGCGCCGCGCCCCCCGACGAGCACCGTCGCGGAGCCCTTGGTGAACGGCGACGGCGGGTGCACGGCGGGTGGTGGGAACGCGCACGCGTGCATGTCGCCCTGCACGGCGGCGGGCAGTCCGCCGATCAGCACGGTGGGCACGCCGGGTCCCGTGACCAGGCCGGGGTGACCGGTGGGGTCGGTGACACGCGCTGCTGCGGGCACGGGCGGCCTCCTTCAGGGTGATCGGACAGGGGCAACGGCGAACGGGAACAGGTCAGTTGATCTTCACGATGGCGCCCTGGATGCTGCACGTCGCGGCGGCCTGGATGTCCGCGCGGGTCGCGTTCGCGGACAGACCGTTGCCCGCCTTGACGCTCACGTCCAGGCCGCTCACCTCCACCGAGCGGGTGCCCGAGACGGTCACCGCGCCGGACGTGCTCAGCGAGATCTTCGCGGCGCCGCCGGCCACGGCCAGGGTGATCCCGTCGACGGCGAGCTCGATCGAGTGCCCCAGCGCGTGGGTCAACGTGATCGACTGCACGAGGTCGTCGATGACCACCTCGTGGCCCACCGGCGTGCGGATGGCCCGCTTGGTGACCGAGTCGGTGGGCAGGTCCACCGGGGGACGCGAGGTCATCGTCCACAACCCCCCGAGCACGTACGGCTCGCGCACGTCGCCGCCGCGGAACGCGACCAACACCTCGTCGTCCGGTTGCGGCATGAACCACACCCCCGAGCCGGAGCCGGCCACCGTGGCGCACACCCGCGCCCAGGGCTCGACACCCGGCAACCACGCGTACTTGACCTGCACCCGGCCGGCCCCGGTCAGGTCCAGGTTGTCCACCACCGTGGCGGGCGCCACGCCGGTCACCCGCGGGCTGTCGGACTCGTGGATGTCGTCGAGGGCGTCGAAGAGCGGTTCGAACATGCGGTCCTCCCAGGAATCGAGCGATACACGGCAACGGGTCGAGGCGGGCGGGCGGTTGTTCACGAATTGGGCGCCGGCAGCGACAACAACCCGCCCTGGACCCGCACCGCGCCCTGGGACGCGGGCGGGATGCCGCCGAACCAGATCTCCTTGCGCAGGTCGAACGAGGTGCGATAGCCGCCGCCGTCGAGGGTGTGCTGCGCCGAAACCACCCGCCACAGGCCGCCGAACGTCTCCCCGACGCCCTCGATCCGCAACACCCGTCCGGCGGTGATCCGCGGATCGCCGACGCACGTCCCACTCGCGGTGACGCGCCGGTTCAACCTCGGCAGCAGCTTGGACACGATCAGCCGCGGCGCGGTGGCGATGGTCACCGGCTCGTCGACCAGGAGCACCTCGCGGGCGGGCCGTGCGTCCGCCGCCCCCGGAGCGTCGCCGGGCGGCTGCGCGAATCCCGGTGTCACCGCGATCGCGAGCGCCTGACGATCCCAGTCGTAGCCGACCGAGACGGTCAGTTCGAGCCCGATCTCCGGTCGCCACACCCGCACCGACACCCTCGCGACCTGGCCCACCGTACTGATCCGCGGGGTGAACTCCATCAGCGAACGCCCGTAGCGCAAGGTCACGTCGGAGGAGAGGTTCCCTGCGGGCGACATCAACCGAAGCACGAAGCCTGCCGGTTCCGCGTCGTGGTCGACGATCAACTCCCACGCGTTCTCCACCGCGATCTTCTTCAGGAAGTCGAGCGTGGTCTCGGAGTGTTGGCGGCGCACCACCCGTTGGCGCATGCTCGGGTCCTCGATGGTGGCCACCACGTCCACCACACCCAGCGCCGCGGACAGGAACGCGCCCAGCGGGTCGAGCAGCGGCACCATGCCGTGTTCGACCGCGAGCAGCGGCGCGACCACCAGGTCCGGCAGCGGAATCACCCCGAGCTTGGGCACCGGTACGCCGAACCAGCGTGCCGGCGAGGCGGCGGCGAGTCGGGTCCGCCGGTCCTGCGCGACCACCCGCAACATCGGCATGCCGTCGGAGGGGAAACTCGCCTCGGTGCCCACGACTTCGCCCACGAACAGCCGGCTCGGCTCGTCCGGCGCGTAGCCGAGCGCGATGCTCACCTCGGTGTCCAGCCGGAACAGCGGGTCGTCCAGCCAGCGCAACCCCTCGTTGGCGAGCGACACCTCCAGCCGATCGGCGTCGCCCATGCCGGTCTGGCAGACCACGCCGGTGACCGAGCCGCGCAACGCCGCCGGCGCCGGCCGGCCGGCGAAGCGCAGCCGCATCTCCGGGGCGTACTGCGGGAACGCGCTCATGCGGGCACCTCCCTGGGCGGCGCGTCGAAGACCTCGTTCGTGGCCGGGTCCCGATACGGCAGGCGGGGCAACTGAAGTGTCGCGCCGACCGGCAACACCCGCGGATCGTCCAGGCCGTTGTGCAGCGCGATCGGCCGCCACGCGGACGCCGAGCCGTACTCGCGCCAGGCGATCGACTGCACACTCTCCCCGGCGACCACGGTGTGTGCCTTGGTGTAGTCCGAGGTCTGCCGCTTGACCTCCTTGGCCTCCATGTCCACATTGCGGAACTCGCTGAAGGAGACCGTCAGTCGGGCCCGCACCGGGGTGCCGTCCGGCTTGAACATGACGAACTTCTGTACGACCCGGGTCAGCACGCACGTGAAGGTCAGGCCGGCCCACGCGAACACCAGCGGCGGCGGCGCGTGCAACGTGGGATCGATGTCCATCAGATCCACGATCCGCCGGACCAGGATCCGGACGTCGCTGCCCGCGCCCGCCTGGTCGTTCGCCTCCAGCGAGTCGAGGAACAGCTCCATCTCCAGCGTCTGCGCGTTGCCGTGCACGAACTGCACGATCGGCGCGGACAGCCCCGGCACCGGGAGTTGGGCATAGGTGGTGTCCCGGTTGATCGTGTAGTCCTCCGGATTGAACAACACCCGGGTACGGGCCCCGGTGACGCTGTTGGTGATCGTCGCGCGTTCCATCACGGTCATCGGCTCCACCCCCGACGTTCCCGGCGGGCCAGCACCCGACGGTCGATCTCCCGGACCACCCCGTCCACCAGGCGCGGCAGATCGGCCGAGGTGAGCGCGGGCGCCGGCGCGCCGGGGCCGTACGCCTGATCGCCCCGCGCGCGCACCGACGGGTCGGCCGGCGCGGGCTGCCGCTCGGCCGGGGTCGGGGTCGGCGCCGGGCGGCCGGGCAGCGCCAACGTCAAGCCACCGCGCGGGCCGCGGCTCCGGCCGGGCGGGGCGGCCGACCCACCCGCACGCGGGGTCGCGCCGGGCCGGCCCGGTTCCTCGATCCGCCGACCGTGGTCGACGCCGTGCTCGTACAACTCCCGCGTCACCCGCGCCCGTTCGGCCACCGCACGACCGGGCCCCGCGAACGCGGTCCGCAACACCGGCGCGGGCAACCGACCCGATCCGGCGGCCGGCGCGCCGAACGACCCGCCCGGCTGCGGGCCGCCGAGCGCGACCATGCGTGGCACGCTCACCCGCACGTCCAGTCGCACGTGTGCGCAGCGCCGGATGTCCGGAGCGACCCCGGGCGTCGGACGCGGTGCGCGCCCGAGGGCCGGACGCGGCGGCAGGTGCAACACCAGGCCGACCCCGGGCGACCAGGGCTCCACCCGGCCGGCGGCCCGATGACCGGCGATGCCCTCGGCCCGGGACCGGACGCCGGCGAGCATCGCCGCCGAGGCGGATCGGACCGGCCATCCGGCCGATGGTGCGGGTGCTGCCGTGACGATCACGGTCTTCTCCTTTCGCGGTAGGTATCTCGCGGTGCGGGTCTCGTGGTGCGCGGTTGTCGGGTGTGCGGTACTCGGCTCGGTGCCCGGTGCTCGGTGTGCGGTCCTCGGTGTGCGGTCCTCGCCTCGAAGTCGGCGGTCGGTGCCCGGTATTCGCCCCGGCGACCGATGTGCCGTCCTCGGGAATCGCCACGCCCGGTGCGCCCGGCGCTAGTTCGCCTCGTTGAGGCGTTGGTTGATGGCCGACACCCGCTCCACCCACCGACGGCGCTCGCCGTGGTCGAGGCCCATCAGCTCGGCATGCGACCAGTGCAGGTGGTAGGCGACGAAGGCGATCTCCTCCCTCAGCCGATCGACCGGATATCCACGGATCCCCCCAGGCGCTCGTGGCCCGGACGGACCTCCTCACCGCAGTTCGGGCAGGACCCGGGTGCCGAACGGACCGGCTCGTCCACGGTGTTGATCCGGTTGTAGAGCTCCTGGAGATGCGCCAGGTCGGCGGCGAACAGGGTCTCGATGGTGCGCGGCGTCACCGTCTCCACGCCACCCACCCGGATGACCACCCGGCTGAGCAGAATCACCGACAGGTAGGCCGGATTGCGCTGCACGCGCGGGTCGGCCAGCGGCAGGATCTCGTCGGCGGCGGTGGCCAATCGCATCGTGCCGTCGCGATGCAGCGCGCCGTCCTCGCCGAGCAGCCCGATCGGCAGGGTGAAATCGTGTTCGATCTGCAGCATCGTCACTGGACTCGCACCAGACCCTCGTGGACCAGTTCGAGGGCCTCGATCGCGATGTCGTCGGACTCGGCGGTCAGCGGCGGCGCGGTGTACTTGGTCGGCCAGGCCCGGACGAAATTCCACCGCGCGGTCACCACCCCGCGCCGATCCAACAACAACACCGCGCCGTTGCGCCGCAGGATGTCGCCCTCGACGATCTGCTGATGCCACTCGTACAACTCGGTGTCGGTGGTCATGCCCCACTTGAGCATGATGTTCGCGTACTTCGCCTGACCGGGGAACTTGTACGGGGTGATGTTCCACCCGCCCTCGCGGTGCTCGATCACGTCCACCGTCGCGTCGAGGCCGGTCACCTCGTGGAACCCGACCCGGATGATGCCGTCGAGTTCGACCTTGAAGTTGAAGTTGACAAAGGGATCCTGGATATCGCCCGTGCTCACGGCGTCCTCCGCTGCCTGTCCGTTGCCGATCCTGGGTGCCCGCGAACGGGCCCGCCCGCGGTCTGGTGCGCGCCGCCGCGCGCGGCCGGCCCGCTACTGTTCGCTCACCTCCGCGCCGCCGTCCCAGATGCCGATCCGGACCACGATGAACTCCGCCGGATAGACCGGCTGTACGCCGACCTCGATGTAGAGCAACCCGAGTTTGCGGGTGCCGGGCGGATTCAACGCCTCGTCGATGCGGACGAAGAAGGCGTCCTTGGCCTTGGCGCCGAACAGCGCGCCGTCCCGCCAGACCCGGGTGAGGAATTCGGTGAGGGTGTGCCGGAGCCGGCCCCACAACTCCAGGTCGTTCGGCTCGAACACGGCGCCGCGCAGCCCGAGTTGGATCGACTCCTCCAGGAACAGGAACAACCGCCGCACGTTGATGTACTGCCAGTTGCGGTCGCCCGTCGTGGTCCGCGCGCCCCACACCACCGGCGACCCGCGTCCGGGCAGGATCCGCAGCGCGTTCACGCCGTCCGGGTTGAGCAGGCCCTGATCCGCGTCGCCGAGCCGGCGTTCCAACCCGAGCGCACCCGCGATGCCGACATTGGCCGGGGCCTTGTGCACCCCGCGGGTCGCGTCGGTGTGCGCGTAGATCCCGGCGATGTGCCCGGACGGCGGCTGGAGCACCACCGCCGCCTTCGACGGGTCGCGGAGCTGGATCCACGGGTAGTACAACGCCGCGAAGCCCTTGTCCAACGCGCCGGTGAGCTGCGCGCGTTGCGCCTTGACGGTGACCACGTCGACGCCGGGCGCACTGTCCAGGATCGCGAAGCGGTCGTGGAGCGACTCGCAGTGCTCGACGATCGCCCGCTGCGCGCCGATGTCGGTACAACCCGGGGCCAGGACCAGCGAGATCTCGTCGATCGGCCGCAACAGCCGCAGATGCTCGTCGATCCGCCCGGCGACATCCGCCCAGGACGTCGCCGGGGCGTCGGCGACCGCACCCGCCAACACGTACGTCCCGGCCTTGGGCCGCGGATCGCCCGCCGGCGTCGGGGCGTTCGCCGGAATCACGATCCGCAGGTAGTTCGCGGGCACCGCCGGGCCGCCCCACCAGCGCGGATGCGAGGCCGTCGTGGACAGGTTCGGGTAGGTGGCCACGCTGCCGTCGCGGTCGGTGACGGTGAGGTCGAACTCGGCCGTGGCCACCCGGGTGGGCCCGGTCAGCTTGTAGGTCTTGGTGAGCGGCCTGCGCAGGGTGATCGCGTCGTTGGTGACCGCGGCGACGATCCCCCACTCGGTGCTGGTGCCGTCGCCGATCCGCACCGACGAGCCGACCGGTACCAGCGGGCGCAGCGCGACACCGGCCGGCACGGTGAACCGCAACACCGTGTCGCCGGCGACCGGATCGGCCGAGGTCACCGTGCCGCCGACGAAGTCGATCGTGCCGGACAGACCCTCGTCGAGCACGATCGTGTCCGGCGCCTGCACCGACTTCACCCGCAGCGTCCGGGTCTCCGCGCCCTTGGCCACCGACACCCGTTCACCGGCGGCCAGACCGTCGACCGCGTTCACCGTGAGCACCCGCCGGGTGGCGTCCACGGCGGTGATGTTCGCCGTCCCGCGCACCACCGGCAGATCCGTCCCGGCGCCCGCCGCGGTCAACGCGGCGGCCAACGCGCTCGAATCCACGATCCGCACCGAACCACCCGCGCCGTCCGGGCCGTCCACCAGCGCCACCGCGCGAGCCACCGCCGGTGCGCCCGTCGCGCGACCCGGCAGATCGGCACCTGCGGGTGCGGCGGTGCCCACCCGCAGCACGAAGCACTGGGTGCCGCCGTTGCGGAAGAACCCGTCCACCGCGAGCGGCAGATAGTAGGGCACTTCGCCGCCGTCCACCGGCGGCCCGAACAGCGCGGTGAACGCGTCCGGGCTGGTCACCAGGGTGGGTTCGGCGATCGGCCCCTGTGCGCTGATGCCGATGAACGCCGCGACACTGGTCGACACGCCCTGGATGGGCGCGGCGGGCTCGGTCTCTTCGATGTAGACGCCGGGGTACGAGACCTGCACGGCCATGGCGGGTGTCCTCTCAGGTGAAGCGCAGTTCGATCAACGCGTCGGGTGAACCGGGGACCTGGACGTCGGCGGGTGCGGGCGGCGGCAGTCCGGCGGCGGTGACCCGCGCCAGGTAGGCGCCCGGCCGCAGGCCGACGAGCACGAAGCGCCCGTCGTCGCCGCTGCGCACCCGTGCCACCTCGCGGCCCGCCGGGTCCGCCAACACGACGTCCGCGTCCGGCACCGGGATCGGCGGCACCGCCGGGCCGCCGGTGGCGTCGAGCACCAGGCCGCCCACGTCGGCGAGTTGCTCGCCGGCACCGGTTTCCCCCGGGACGGCGTCGTAGGAGGTCAGCACCGTGTGCACGACGCCGTCGAGCCGCCGATCCGGTTCCGGGACCGGCATGGTGACGATCAGATACACGGCCGGCCGCCACGAGGTGGCCCGGCCGACGGTGCCCCAGAACTCGGCGAGCTTGCCGAAGCCGTCCGGCGGCACCACCTCCACCGGCAGCTCCGCGTCACGCAACGTCGAGGGCAGCTTGGCCAGTTGCTCGGGTGTCAGGATCGCCGAGGCGACCATCGGGTCCGCGTCGAGCAGCAACGTCAGGACCGCACCGAGCACCGTGTGCTCCTGCTCGGTGGCGGGCATCTGGGCACTGTCCTTGGCCGCGTTCCACGCGGTGATCAGGTAGTGGCAGCGGATCCACGCCGGCTCCCGGCGGTCCACGATCCCGGCGGGGGTGCCGACCCGCCGCCGGATGTTCATCCGCCGATGCCGATCCTCGCGCAGGTCCACCAGCGCACAGTTGACCCACACCCCGGTACTCGCGCCGACCCGCTGTCGCCAGTCGTCGTCGGGCGGCTGAAACCCGATCCGCGCACTCGTCAGCCCGGGCACCCCGGCGACCAGCGTCTCCCGAATGATCAGGTCGAGGATGTCGATCACGGCTTTTTGCCCTTCGGGGAGGCCGGTTCGAAGACGAGGGCCTCGTTGTCGGGCGCACCCTGCCACCAGTAGGTGATCCGGCCTCCGGTGCGGTTCGCGGCTTGCCGCATCGCCCGCACACAGGGGCCGCAGGGGTCGTACTGGCCGATGATGTGCATCGTCTGCCCGGGCTTCAGCGGGATCTCGTGCACCGCCTTGAACTCGGTGTGGCTCTCGTCGTTGGCCTGCCGCATCCCCACCTCCGCCCGCCGCGCCTTGCCGACACCACCGCTGTGAATCGTCGTCCCGTCCCGCACCAGGAGGCCGGTCTCGTCGTCGACGACCACCACGTGCGCCTGGTGCGGAGGCCGATATTCGCTCGCCCTTTCGCGCTCCACGTCGGCACCCGAACGTCGCCGATACCGCTCGGTCAGGACCGCCCCGGCCACGGAATCGCCGCTCTTCTCCAGAGCCGCGAGCACGCGGTCCGACTGGCCCTCGTAATACGTCTTCAGCCGGTTGTAGGTGTCCTCGTCCGAGAAGATGCCGGCGCGCGACTCCTTGGCCCGGGCCTTGGCCTCCTTGAGCTGCTGCCGATGAGCCTGCTCGGTCGTCTTCGGTGCGGCTTTCGCCGATGCGGCCCTGTCCGCAGCCGCCTTGCGGTCGGCGGCCTTCTTCGCCGCGGCCTCCTTTCGGGCCGCGGTCGCCGCCTTCTTGTCGGCGGCCTTCTTCGCGGCGTCTTCCTTCCGGGCCGCGGTCGCCGCCTTGCGGTCGGCAACCTTCTTCGCCGCGGCCTCCTTCCGAGCCGCCGCAGCCTCTTTCCGGGCCCCGGTCGCCGCCTTGCGGTCGGCAACCTTCTTCGCGGCGGCCTCCTTCCGAGCCGCCGCAGCCGCCTTTCCGTCCGACGCCTTCTGCGCCGCAGCCGCCTTGGCCTTTGGGACGGGAGCCTTCGCCGGGGCCGGCGCAGCCGTCCCCGCGCCGTGTTGCGCCTCTCCGACGTCGGCCGATCCGGAGGCGGCCTTGGCCGGAGGCACCGAGGGTGCCTTCACCGGTGCCTTCACCGGCGCGGCCTTGGGCACCGGAACCTGCTCGACCGAACCCGCCGAACCCGCCGGCCCCGGCTCGGCCTTCGCCGAACTCGCGCTCGTCGCGCCGGCCTGCTCAGCCGTACCGGCCGCCGGGACCGGCGTCACGGCCTGCGACGTGTGCCCGGTGCGCTTGGCCGCGGCCTTCCCCGGAACGTTCGTGACAGTGGGCTTCGTACCGCCGGCCTTCGGCGCGGCAGCCGGCACCGCGGGTGTCGGCGACACGACGGCGGGCGCGGTCACCGGTGGCGCCGGCATGTCCAACGGAGTGCGCGGCTCGCCGCCCGAGCGTGGCTGCGTCGGTGCCGTCGATTCCTCCTTGCCCGCCTTCGGCGAGCCGGCCGCCGGTGCCCCCTCACCACGAGCCTTCGCAGTCCGGCTCAGCGCGGCCTGCAGAAGAATCTGGTGCAGCAGAGCCAGGACGGCCTTCGCCAAGTCCTTCGCGTCCTGCTTGAGCGCGGCGTCCCGGTCCGCTCCGGGCGCCCGCGCCCAGTCCTGCGCCATCCGCACCACCAACGGCTTGAGCGTCACCCCCGCCAACGCCAGGTCGATCAGCAGCCGGGCGATCTTCTTGTTGGCACCGCCCGCGCGCATGCCGGCCACGGTGAGCACCGCGGCGACCACGGCCGTCCAGAATTCCTCGGTGGGCGACCCACCGTGCGGAATCCTGTTGAAGGCGTCGATGATCGGCTTGATGGCACCCACGATGTTCACCGCGGCAAGCGCGGTCTTGACCACCTCGACGTCGAGCGCCGTGAGCACGACCTTCGCGCCCAGTTGCCCGAAGATCTCGTACAACTCCCGATCGGTGAACAGGTCGTCGTTCTGCGGCCTCGTGGTCCCGAAGGTCTGGTCGTACTTCTTCTCGACCCAGTCACCGCCTGCGGTGACCAGTGGGGCGATGGTGGGTGCATGGGTCGTCGGATCGACCAGATCGACCGTCTTGGCCCAGTCGCGCACCGCGTCCAGCACCGGCGCGCCGGCCAACGCATCGGATGTGGCCCGCACCCGTGCCCGGTTCTCGGCGCTCAGGTCCAGGTCCGACGTCACCCTGTCGACGGCCTGCCCCCGCAACTCCTGCACGCTGTACACGAACCCGACCAGGGTGTCCGGGATCCCGGCCAGTTCCAGCAGGACTCCCTCCGCCATGCCCAGGTTCTGCATGTTGAGGGCACGCGCCTCCGCCTTGGCCGCGGCCTGGTCCTCCTCGCCCTTGGGTGCACGCGACACCCCGGCCGCCGTACCGCCCGCAACGGGCGCGGACAGTCCCGCGGCGGCCCGCGCGCCCGCGCCGTGCGCGGCGCCCTCGGCGGCGGTGCCCGACGGGTGCACCCCGTCCGGCCCGGGCGCCGGGCCACCGCGCCGCTGCTGGAGCACGTGCGCGAGTTCGTGACCGATCAGCGCCCGCCCGGCCGGCGAGTGCGGGTCGTAGCGGCCCGGCCCGAACACGACGTGCCGACCCACCGCGTACGCCTTCGCGTCCAGGCGATCGGCGGACGCCGCCGCCTCGGCGTCGGTGTGCACCACCACGTCACCCAGCGACGCACCGAACGAGCGCTCCATCGGAGCCCGTACCGACGCGTCCAGCGGCCGGGCGTGCTCGGTCCGCGACTCCAGCGCGGCGGGCAGGTGCGCCCCGGCGCCGCCGCCCGCCTTCGGGCCCGACGCCATCAGAGCACCCCGAGCGCGACGGGCGCCGGTGGCAGGGGCCCGATCTTGTCGTACTCGCGTGCCATCGCGCGCAGCACCGCGGCCCGGTCCAGGACCCGCCCGTCGGCTGCCGCCAAGTGCGCCGCCGCGACCGCGACGTTGTGGATGTGGCCGCCGGAAAGCGGGTAGTTCTCCGCCAGTTCGGCCAGGTCCACGTCGACGTCGCGCGGCAGCGCGGGCGGCCAGACGCCCTGCCAGATCCGCCGCCGCTCGGCGACCTCGGGAAACGGGAAGTGCACGCAGTAGGTCAGCCGCCGGATGAACGCGTCGTCCATGTGGTGCAGCAGGTTCGTGGCCAGCACCGCGAGCCCGTCGTGATCCTCCAACCGCTGGAGCAGGTAGGCCACTTCCAGGTTGGCGTAGCGATCCCGCGCGTCGTGCACCTCGCTGCGTTTGCCGAACAGCGCGTCGCACTCGTCGAACAGGAGCACCGCGTCGGTGCGCGCGGCGGCGGTGAACACCGCATCCAGGTTCTGTTCGGTCTCGCCGATGTACTTGGACACCACCGACGCCAGGTCCACCCGATAGAGCGGCAGTCCGAGCCGGCCCGCGACCAGCCGCGCGGCGAACGTTTTGCCGGTGCCGCTGGGCCCGGCGAACAACACCGACACGCCGCGTCCCTGGCCCGGCCGCGCGGCGAATCCGTGTTCGTCGAGCACCGTGCGATGGGCGCCCAGATGCGCGCACACGTCGTGCAGCCGCTCGCCGACGTCGGTCGGCACGACCAGCGCCGACCAGTCCTGCGATGTGCTCAACCGGGTGGCGAGCCGACCCAGTTCGCCGCCGGTGACCCGCGCGGCCACCTCGGCCGCCTCGGTCGCGGCGATCCGCGGTTCGCCGCCCGCCTCGACCCGTCCCCGGGCCCTGGCGGCCACCGCGTCCAGGGTCTGCCGCAGTTCGGGGCCGGCGAGGTGGGTCCACCCGGCCAGTGGATCGGCCCCGACACCGCCGGTGACCCGCACACCCCACTCGGCCAGCGCTGCGGTGAGGCCGCCCGGGCCGCCCGTCGCCGGCGCGCGCCGCACGGGCAACGAGACCACCCGCTCGGCCGGCACCTCCGGCCCGGTCGGCGCGAGCGAGTCGGGACCGCCGATCACGACGGCGTGCGGGAACCGCTCCCATACCGACGCGGCCGGCGTCAGCGTGTGTGCGTCCACCACGAGCACGGCCTCTCGCAGGATCGCCTCGGCGGCCAGTCCGCGCACCAGGGCCGGGTCGGTCAGCGCCTCCGGTCGTACGGTCAACGCCCGACGACCGGCCCGGGACACACTCCACCAGGCCAGATCCAGACCCTGCGCCGGCGCCGCGCCGTAGAGGTGGGTCAGCGTCGGGTCGTCCCCCGCGAGCCGGCCGACCAACACCTCGGCGGTCTCCGGATCGGCCACGCCGGCGGGCACGTAGGTGTCCAGGGTCGCGAACGGCACCAGTTCGTCGGCCAGTCGGGCCACCGCGAAGATCCGCCGCAACAGCACGGCCGAGGGCCGCACGGCGCTCGCGTACGAGGGCCCGGAGCCGGTGCCGAGCGGCTCGACCATCCCGCAGCGCACCAGTGGCCCCGCCGACGAGAGCCGCACCGCGACCGTCGCCCGGTCCGCACCGTTCGCACAGCACAACCGGGCGAGCAGGTCGAGCGTCGGGTACGGCTGCCCGGGATCCCGCTGCAGCCACCCGATCACCCGACCGAACGCGGGGTCCAGGTCGGGTGCGAGCGCCAACGCCACGACGGCCAGATCGAACGCGTCGAAGCCGTGGCGGGTCAGCGGCATGGCGATGTGCGCGGGCAACGGTGGGCCCGTTATTACTGCGGGCTCCGGGCGCGGTTCGTCCGCCAGCGCGGCGAGCACCTCGCCGTACGACGGATAGAGCCGCTCCAGCGAACTCTCCTCGGGCTGCCGGTCGATCGCCGCCACGGCCCGGGACAACACGTCCGCGATCCACCGCTCCAGGCCGGAGAGGTCGGGAATCGCGGATGCGCTCGCGGCGATCGAGGCGGTGGCGGCCATGTCGCGATCCTTGATCATCGGCCGGGAGCACGTCATCCACCCGAAAGGACGATCTTTGCCGGCCCGGGAGTAGATCCGCGGTGGACCGCAGACGTCGCCACCTCCACCCGAGGTGGAGATCGAGGTCCACCCCATCGAAACCGGGCCCGACTTCCGAACGGACCGAGGCCGGTTGCGGATGCCCGTCCGCCGGGCGTCCACAACCGGCCGCGGAGCGCGCACATCGCCGGCAGGCGCGCGCACGGCGTGCGCGCGCCCTGGGTGTATCCACCGGGGAACTTCAGGACACGCCCTACGGCACATCCACTTCAGGAGCGCTTCTGCCCACCGTCGACCGGCAGTTCGTGATCCGGCGCACGCCGGGTGCGCACCGAGCGCAGCAACATCGCCGCGGCCTCGCGATGCGGCACTCCCAACTTGCGCAGTACCGCGTGCACATGGGTCTTGACGGTGGAGAGGCCGATGGACAACTGCCGGGCGATCTCGTGATTGCTCATCCCCTCGGCCATCAGGAAGAGGATCTCCCGTTCGCGCGCGGTGAGCGTCTCCGGCAACGCGGGCACCCCGCGCTGCGCACCGATGGCGGGCGACTGCACCCGTTGCAACAGCAGCGCGGCGATCCGCGGACTGCACGAAGCCTCGCCACGCACCACGCCGACGATGGCCGCGGCGGTCTCCAACACGGAGTACTCCAGCCCGATGAAGCCCGCCACCCCGGCCTCCGCGGCGGTGATCACGTCGTCGCGCGCCTCGTCCACCCCGAGCGCGATCAGTCGGGTCTCCGGCGAGCCGTGCCGAATCGCGCGGATCGCCGCGATGCTGTCGGGCGTCGCGAGATCGAGCAGGAGTACCGAGGGGCGCAGACGGCGGGCGCCGGCCACCGCCTCGGAGGCGGAGCCTCCGGAGCCGACCAGGCGCAACGCCGGTTCGTCGGCGAGTGCGCGCATGGTGGCTTCGCGATAGATCCGGACCGGGGTGATCACGACTACCTCGATCGCCGCACTCATCGGCTTCTCACTGCCCCCCGCCGTCGCACGCACACCGGGCGATCGCGCGCCACCCTCCCGCGCTTCCCTCGCACGGGGTGCCGCATCCGGTGACTGTGACCATCGACCGACCACACACGGTAATCGACTGGTCGCGCTAAGAGTACCGCCGCCGTCGACCCCTCGCCACAAGCCCCACAACTCCGGGGCGGTGGCGCAAAATCCGCCGACGCGCGGCACGTCGACACCCGCACGATCGAACCCCCGCCGATCGCGCCGCCGCCGATCGCGCCGCCGCCGGGCCGACCACCCGGATCCGCGAATCAGGAGAGCGACTGCACCGGCCGCCGAGTCGTCGTCTCGATCTCACCCGCCGCCTTGTCCAGCAACTGCCGGGTCAGATCGGTCAACGCCCGGGCCGCCGCGATCTCCTCGCCGACCTGCGGCTGATCCGGGTCCTCCGGGAAGCGGCTCGCATGGGCATGCGAGCGCATCTCCGTTCCGTCCCGCAGCCGAAGGAGTGCGGCGGCCTCGGTGCGCTTGCCGTCCTCCTTGAACTCCATCTCGATGTGCCATCCGACGATCTGCATGAGTGTCGCCTCCAAGCCCCCGATCCGATCGGTGCCGGTCGTCCCCTCCGCACCGACATGGTGCGACCCGCGCACCACGATGCTCCGCTCCCTTCCGTCATCCCGATCCGGGTTCCGCGTCGTCCGCGACCCGGCCGGCCGACGCCGGGTCCTCGCCCGCCCGCCCGTCGCCCGCCGGCGATCCGGTCACGGTGACCCGGGCCGGACGCAACAACCGATCACCCACCCGGTATCCGGGGGTGTGCACCACCGAACAGATCGGCGGATCCGTCCCGGGCTCGCCCCGAAACGCCAACGCGTCGTGGATGTACGGGTCGAACTCGTCTCCGACCGCGCCGAACCCGGACAATCCCAGCGCCGCCAGCGTGTGCTCCAGCGCCTCGACCGCCCCGGCCACCCCCGGGGTCACCGCGCCGGCGGCACCGGCCCGGTCGAAGTCGTCGACCACCGGCAACAGCGGCGTGAGCACATTGGCCAGCGCGACCTCGCGCATCGCGAGCCGATCCCGCCGCACATGCGCCCGATAGGTGTCGTAGTCGGCCTGGAGCCGCCGCAGTTCGTCCGCTCGCTCGCCCAACTGCCCGCGCAGCGCCGCGATCTCGGCCAACAGAGCGGCCAGGATCGGCGATTGCGGACGTTCGACGGGAACCGGCAACAGCCCCGGGCCGGTGGAGGTCCGGTTCATCCGGTACCACCTCCCCGCTTGTCGTCGTCGACGATCTCGGCATCGACCACGTCGTCGTCGGCGTCGGTGCCGGGTCCGGCTCCGGCGCCCGCTCCGGCCGCGCTCTCGGCGCCGGGCTGGGCGTTCGCGTACATCGCACTGCCCATGCGTTGGCTGATGGTGCCGACCTTCTCCGCGGCGTCGCGGATGGCGGCCAGGTCCTCGCCCTTGAGCGCGTCCTTGAGCTCGGTCAGCGACGTCTCGACCTCGGTCTTGACGTCGGCCGGCACCTTGTCGCCGTTGTCCTTGATGAACTTCTCGGTGGTGTACACCAGTTGCTCGGCCTGGTTGCGGGTCTCCGCGGCCTCGCGACGCTGGTGGTCCTCCTCCGCGT
>NZ_JBEXUX010000048.1:0-79018 GCF_040629175.1 Embleya sp. NPDC005971
CTTCTTGCGGACCAGCAACTGGGCCTGGCCGCTGTTGCCGTCGGCGTCGGTCACCGTGAGGGTGTGCGCGCCGTTGGCGACGTTGTCGGCCAGCTCGCGGCCCCGCCGTCTCGTTTCGCACCGGTGGCCCCGGGCCCGTTCCGGACTCAGAGGTGATGCGGCGGCTTGTCGTCCAGGAACCGGCGCAGGTCCGCCGGGTCCGAGGCCGGGCGTTCGTCGCCCCAACCCGCATCGGTCTCGTCCGAACTCACCTCGGGAAGCAGGTCGTCCCAACCGAACCGGTCCCGCCGCCTCGGTTCGCCCGGTCCACTCGTCGCACGCACATCCGCCTCGGCCATCGCATCAGTGTGCCGGCGCTCCGGCGGCAACCCGCTCACGCGGCTTCGAGCCCCTGGGCGGTGGCCAACTCGCGCAGCTCGACCAGGGCCTGCTTCTCGATCTGGCGGATCCGCTCACGGGTGAGCCCGAGTTGCTTGCCGACCTCGGTCAGCGTGTGCTCCTTGCCGTCCGCCATGCCGTAGCGCGCCCGCAGGATCGTGGCCGTGCGGCCGTCCAGCCGACCCACCAGGCTCGCTATCTGCTCGCGCCGCAGCGTCGCCAGGGTGATGTCCTCCGGCGTCAACGGATCGGTCTCCTGGACCAGTTCGCCCAACTCGGTCTCGCCGTCGTCACCCACCGGGGTGTCCAGGCTGATCGGATCGCGCGCCCAGCCGATCACGTCCACGACGCGCTCGGGCGTGGAGCCCACCGCCTCGGCGATCTCCGTCATCTCGGGATCGCGCCCGTGGTCACGGGCGAACTCCCGCTGCACCCGGCGGATCTTGCTCAGCTCCTCGACCAAGTGCACGGGCAGTCGCACGGTGCGCGCCTGATCCGCCATCGCCCGGGTGATCGCCTGCCGAATCCACCAAGTCGCGTAGGTGGAGAACTTGAAGCCCTTCGCGTAGTCGAACTTCTCGACCGCGCGGACCAGGCCCACGTTGCCTTCCTGAACCAGGTCCAGGAACGGCATCCCGCTACGCGGGTAGCGTCGGGCGACGGAGACCACCAGTCGCAGGTTGGCCTGGATGAACAACTCCTTGGCCGCCGCGCCGCGCTCGATCAGCCGCTCCAACTCGGCCCGGTCGACGCCCTCGGGCACCGCGTCGTCGTCGATCAGCCTGCGTGCGTACAGCCCGGCTTCGATGTCCTTGGACATTTCGACCTCGCGCTCCGCGTCGAGCAGCTTCGTGCGGCTGATCTCGTCCAGGTACACACCGACCGTGTCGCGCTCGACGTCGGCAGCCTTCCGCGTGCGGGAAGCCGCCACTCGCTCGGCGCCCTGTCGGGCCACACCACGTGTAGTCGGCATGCTCTAGCCCTCACTTTCATTCGCATTCGTCAATATTTCGAACGAACGAGAAGCCTGTGATATTCCGTCCGAAGATGTAGTGTTGAAAGGTTGGCCGATAGCGGCCCTTGAGAGCGCCTGCCCGGCGTCGGGCCCCGCATGCACATTCGGTGTGCCTACGTCCCGCTCAACGGTCGACGAGGCCCGGATGTTCCGATCTTCCGGACCCGACGCCCCCGCGCACCCCCGGGAGGGACCGCTTTCGGCCGGCCGTCAGTGCGCGTCCGGCGCGGGCTCCAGGTCGCGCGGGATCAGCCGCCAGGCCAGTACGGCGGCGACCAGCGCGACCACGCCACCGACCAGGAAGGTCGGCGTCATCGCGGCCGTGAAGGCGTCGCCGGCCCGGCCCAGGAGAGCGCTCGCGCCGAGTCGATCCGCGACCACGGACGCGTCCCCGATCGACTCGCGCACCGCCGCCGCGTCGGCCGAGTCGAGGTCGAGGTCGGGCAGGTCGGCCCGGTAGAGCGCGGACGCCATGCTGCCCAGGATCGCGACGCCGAGCGCGGCGCCGAGTTCGTACGCGGTCTCGTCGATCGCCGCCGCGCCACCGGAATCGGCGGCGGGCGCCGAGGACATCAGCACCACCGACGCGACCGTGGCCAAGGTGCCCACACCCAGCCCGACCACCGCGAGCGAGGTGCCCACCAGCGCATAGTCCACCTCCCGGAAGTGCTGCCCGATCCACGGCAGCGCGAGCCCCAGCGCCATCAGCGCCAGGCCGATCGCGAGCACGTTCCGAGGTGGGAAGCGGTGCATCAGCGAGGGCACGAACATCGACGCCAGGATCAGCGCGATCGGCGCGGGCAGCAGGTGCAGACCGGCGGAGACCGGGCTGTAGCCCTGCACGTACTGGAACCACTGGCTGAGCAGGAACAGCGCCGCACCCAGCCCGAGCATGCCCAGGAAGATCGCGGTCGCGGCCATGCTGAACGCCCGATCGGTGAACAGCCGGACCTGGAGCAGCGGATTGGCCAGCCGCAACTGGCGACGGACGAACACGGTCAGCGTGAGCGCGGCCACCACGAGCAGGACCCACGCGACCGGATCGCCGACGCCACCCTTGCCGAGCTGCTTGACGCCGCCCGCGAGGGTGCCCATGCCGACGATCGACAGGCCGACACCGGGCCAGTCCCACGCGCCGGAGCGCGGCGAACGCGACTCGGGCAACAACCACAGGCCGAACCCGATCACCGCGACCGCGATCGGCACGTTCAACAAAAACGCCGACTGCCAACCGTGCGACTGCACGAGCAGCCCGCCGACCACCGGCCCCAGCGCCATGCCGCCGCCGAAGACCGCCGACCACACGGCGTAGGCGAAGGCCCGCTCGCGGGCGTCGGTGAACACCTGGCGCAGGATGGTCAGCGTGGACGGCATGATCGCCGCACCGCCCACGCCGAGCAGCACCCGGGCCGCGATCACGTGCCAGGCGGCGGTCGCCGCCACGGCCAGCAGCGAGGCCAGCGCGAAGATCGCGAAGCCGACGAGCAGCAGCCGCTTGCGCCCCCAGCGGTCCCCGAGCGCGCCCGCGGTGACCAACAGGCCGGACAACGCGAGCGCGTACGAGTCGATGATCCACAACTGCTCGACCGAGCCGGGCCGCAGATCGGCGACCAGGGACGGGAACGCGACGTTCAGGATGGTCGCGTCCATCGAGATGATCAGCAGGCTCCCCGACAGGATCGCGAGCACGGCCCAGCGCAACGGGTCGGGCGCGGGGCGAAGGGCGGTGGAGCCGGCCATGAGACATCCTCAATCCTTGTGAGACACAAATGTCTCACGTCATCGAAGGACTGTCTACCGCTCCCCTCCCGGCAGCACGATTGTCATGAACGACTCGCCCGGCCGGAATCCGAGCCGCTCGTACACCGCCCGGGCCGGATTGCCCTCGGTGACCGCGAGCCCGATCGAGGGCAGCCCGTCGAGCAGCGCCAGGCCGAGCGTGTGTCGCAACAACCGGCCGCCGAGCCCCGCGTACTTGGGATCCGGGTCGCGAAAGACCTCGGTGATCCACGGGCCGAGCAGTTCGGCGTCGTTGACCAGCACCGCGCCGACCACCCGCCCCTCGTCGAACGCGACCGTGCTGAACCCGAACAACGGCCCGAGCGCGCGGCCGTCGAACAGACCCGCCAGGTTCTCCGGGCTCGCGTCGTCACCGCCGTCCGGGTGCTCCGGCGGATAGGCGGCGATCCAGGTGTCGTACAACTCCGAGGACGGCACGGACGCCGCCGCGCGCACCTCGATCCCGGGCTCGGCCCACGTGGCGTCCCCGAGATCCGGACCCAGATCGCGGAAGTACTGATGCAGATGGCGCATCAACCGGCCGCCCGCGGCGACCAGCACCGCGCCGGTGTCCGCGCGGGCCGACACCACCCACCCGGGCAGCGCGGTCAGGATGGCGGGCGCGGCGAGTTCGGCCGGAAGCCGGTGCAGGCGCAGGTCGAGCGCGGCCGGGCGCCCCGAACGATTGCCCAGCCGGTAGTCGGCGACCAGTGCCCCGTCCCGATCGAACACGGTCCCCCGCGTACGAACACTTTCGTCTGTGGTCATGAGCTTCATTCTTCGATGCCCGAGCAAGTGGTTATCCCCTCTCAGCGGCCTCGATCCCGACCGCCGGGCAGCGCCCGCGGCGGCCATCGTGGGCGTCTCGGCACAGGCCACGCCCATCCGCCCAGCATCGCCCGACCCGCCGAACCGCGCACGCCCGGGCGCATCCAGAACATGCGCGGAGAGTGATCGCCCGCGAAACTGGCATACATGGACAAAATCTCGCTCCGGACGGCCACCAAGGAGCAACTCGCGTCGGCCCGCAGCACCTCGTCCGGCCGCAGCTCGGTCACCATGCTCGGCGGCTCCCGCCAACACCTGCGGCAGACCCTGATCGCCTTGACCACCGGCAACTCGCTGGCCGAACACACCAGCCCCGGCGAGGCGTCGCTGATCGTGCTGACCGGCCGGGTGCGACTGACCGCCGACGACGAGTCGGTCGAGGGCAGCTCCGGCGACCTCCTGGTCATCCCCACCGAGCCGCACACCCTGGAGGCCCTCGAGGACTCCGCCGTCATCCTCACCGTCGGCAAACCCTGACCGGCCACAAAGCCGCCGGCCACCCCGGCAACCGTTCCGCTACCCTGTCCTGCGGGACCACACGGCCCCGAAGCCTCCATAGCTCAGGGGATAGAGCACCGCTCTCCTAAAGCGGGTGTCGCAGGTTCAAATCCTGCTGGGGGCACCGTGCCCGTACGGGTGGGAAACCCCGGCTTCGGCCGGGGTTTCGGTGTTTGTGGGGTCGCCTCAGGTCGTGGGGCTCACCTCGGCGGTGCCGGCTCGGTCGTACAGGGCGGCGATGTCGGGGCCGAAGTAGCTGCTGTACGAGGTGAGGTCGTCGCCGCCCTGCTCGTAGCCGCCGATCACGCCGATCACCGTGCCGCGGTCGTTCGCGGGGTCGATGTCCGTGATCATCGGGCCGCCGCTGGTGCCCGCCGGGAAGCCCGCGCAGTCGAAGCGCAGTTGGGTGTCGGAGTAGGCCGCGGTGGTGTTCTGGCAGCCGATCGGCTCGTCCTCGTCGTCCGGGTAGCCGACCAGCCGCGCCGGCCGCGAAGGCGAGGAGCCGAAGGCGAGTCGTTCGGCGCCCGTGACGGTCTCGATCCGCTCGTCCGAGCCCGGGCGGCGGACCTGAAGGAAGGCGACGTCGTAGGCCGGGTCCCCGTCGGTGACCCAGCGCGGATCCACGTCGATCCGGGACGGGACCCACACGCCGTACGGCATCACGCCGTCGTGATAGCCGGGCGCGAAGGCGATGTCGGTCGTGAAGGCGTCGCCGTACACGCAGTGCGCGGCGGTGACCACCAGGTTCCGATTCGGCGACTGCACCACGGTCGCGGTGCAGAAGTGCTCCGGGTCCTCCCCGTCGCCCGCACGCAACAGCGCGCCGATCGCCGGAGTCGCCGCGATCGTGCTCGCCTGGAGCGGTTCGGACGCCGGCAGCGGCTCGACCTCGGTCGAGGACTCGGTGGGCACCGGGGGCGCGGGCGCCGAGGGCGCATCGGTGGGCGCCGCGCCCAGCAGGTTCGCCGCGGTCCGGTCGCCCTCCGCGGGGTCCGGGAGGTGGTAGCCGCGGGAGGTGTCGCCGGTGCCGCGCGCTCGCGGATGGCCGGAGATCCGCCCGCCCGACGCCAAGGCGACCGCCACCAGCACCGCGAGCACACAAAGGGCGATACCGATCGCCGGTCGACGCCTGCGCGGGTTCGCCCGGGCATCCGCAGCCAGTCGGGACACTCGACCACCAATCTCAGCGGGTTACGGCCTCGGTTGTGGACGCTACCGGCTGGGTGGATACCCCGGTGGGGAGGAATCAGACCGATTGCCCGCACGGTCACCGGGTCGTGACGAAGTGTTCCTCCGACCGTCGCCCCAACGGGTGGGAGGTGGGCGACGGTCGCAGGAATCCCCCGCTTTTCTTCGTGTGCCGGCCCGGCGCCGTCTCTCCAAACGCGCCTGGCGACCCTGCGACCGTATCCCGAGGGCCGGCGACATCGGCACCCCGGTATGGGTGATTTATGACTGCCTTAAGAAACTTCCATGGTCCGTGCACCCTTTTCGAAGGCGCGTCCGGACCGGCCCGCCCGCATCCGGGCGGCCGGATCATGCCCTCGTGCCCCGGGCCCGGCGCTGCCACACTTTCCTTGTTCCACGAGGGCGGCCGGAGAGGCGGGGGTACCGATGGCTGGGTCCGAGGACTCGTGGTGGACGGTGCGTGCTCGGCTGCGGCTGATCTGGGTGCCGTGCGTGGCGGTCATGATCGCCACCGTCGCCGCGCTGGTGGTGGGCCTGACCCTGGACGGCGACGCGCGCTCACGCGGCCTGCTCCTGGTGCTGGGCATCGATCTGCTGCTCGTGGTCGGGTCGACGGTGCTGATCGAGAGCGCCTTGCGGCGTACGGTCGAGCAACCGCTCGCCCGGTTGGCCGATCCGACCCGGGAGCCGCCGGCCGGGCGCTACGACAGTCGCGAGTTCGACCGGATCGCCGACGTCATGGCGGCCCTGCGCGACCGGGCCAGGGACGGCGAGGACCGGGCGCACCGCGACCGCGCGAGGGTCGCCCGGCTGACCGAACTGCTCGCCGAACGGGACCGGACGCTGGACGGCGAGCGCGCGCGGTCCCGCGAGCTGGTCCGCGAACTGGCCGAGCTGCGCGGCCGGGTCGAGGAACACGCGCGGCGGGCCCGGCTCGCCCAGGCCGACCTGGATCGCTTCGCGTACGCCGCGACGCACGACATGCAGGACCCGCTGCGGCGGATCGTCTCGTTCGGCCGGATGCTCCAGGAGCGCTACGAGGACGTGCTGGATCGACGCGGCCGGCAGTACATCGACTTCACCATCGACAACGCCCGCCGGCTGCAGATGCTGATCGACGAGATGGTCACCCTCACCGAGGTGGGCCGCTCACGCGCGGAGAACGCCGAGGTCGACCTGGGCGAACTGGTGCGGCAGACCTGGCTGGACATGGCGGACCAGGTGGAGGACACCGGCGCCGAGCTGGAACACGGGCGACTGCCGGTGGTCGAGGCCGATCCCGGGCTGCTGGCCACGCTGATCCGGCATCTGCTCGGCAACGCGGTGAAGTTCCAGCGCCCGTACGAGCAGCCGCGGGTGCGCGTCGACGCCGAGCCCGCCGCCGCCGGGTGGCGGATCACCGTGACCGACAACGGGATCGGCATCCCCACCGAGGCGGCGGAACGGGTGTTCGCGGCCTTCCAACGCCTGCACCCACGCGAGACCTACACCGGCAGCGGCATCGGGCTCGCGATGGCCAAGCGGATCGTCGAACAGCACGGCGGCCGGATCGCCGTGGACACCGACCACACCGAGGGCGCCCGAATCGCCTTCACCCTGCCGGGCCACGTCGACGAACCCGACGGACCCAAGTCGGGCGGCGCCGGCCCGGACCCGAACGCGGTGCCCGGCCACCCGGTGGATCCGGCCGAAATCGCCGAGCCGATCGGGCCCGCCGAACCGGTCGTGGCGAACTCCGCACTCGTTGAACCCGTTCGCTTCACGGATCCGTCGAACCACGAGCCGCTCGCGTACGTTTCCGTTGCATCGGCGCCGCGTGACCGGCCGGCGTCGGGGACGACGACGGAGGCACCCGATGCGAACGACCGACCCGAACACCGAGCCGACCGGCACCCCACCGACGACCACGGTCGCCCGGACCGGTAGGGCCGAGCCGACCCGGCGGGTCCTGGTCTGCGGCGCCGTCGTGGCCGCCGCCGGAGCGACCCTGGTGGCCTGCGGCAGCGACGACGGCGACTCGAAGGACAAGTCCTCCGACGGCTCCGGCGGCGACAAGACGCTCGGTCCGGTCGGCGACGTGCCGGTCGGCGGCGGCAAGATCTACGACGACGCCAAGGTCGTGGTCACCCAGCCCACCGCCGGCGACTTCAAGGCGTTCACCGCGGTGTGCACCCACCAGCAGTGCCTGGTCGGCAGCGTGGCGGCGGGCAAGATCAACTGCCCGTGCCACGGCAGCAGTTTCGACGCGAGCACGGGTGCGGTGCTCGGCGGCCCGGCCCCGCGCCCGCTCGCCGCGAAGCAGATCACGGTCACCAACGGCCAGGTCGTCCTCAAGCCCGCGTAGGTCGGGGCGCCGAGCCCGGTGGGCCGGTCCGCGCCGCGCGGGTGGTGGACCGCCCGCGCGGCTATGGTTTCCGCTCCCGCTTCGTGATTGCGTACCCGAGCCCGTCCCGGGCCAGGACGCGATGCGGAGGACCCCACCCATGACGACGACACCGCCGACCCCGCGGCCGAGCCTGGATCTGCTCGACGGCGACTGGTACGCGAACGGCCCCTATCCGGACTACGCGTGGTTCCGCGAGCACGAACCGGTCGCCTGGGACGCGGGCAACGAGCTGTGGGGCGTCTTTCGGTACGCGGACGTCAAGGATGTCGAGGCGCGCAGCGACCACTTCGTCAACTCCGACCGGAGCAAGGGTGGTTACCGCCCGAACCTGCCCGCCGACCCGGCGATCATCGGCCTGGACAACCCGCTGCACAACAAGCGGCGCAGGCTGGTCAGCAAGTGGTTCACCCCGCGCGGCGTGCGCGAGTGGGAGGAGCACGTGCGCGCGACGTGCGTGGAGATCCTGGACGCCGCCGTGGCCAAGGGCACCGTGGAGGTGGTCGGCGACCTCGCCTCGGTGTTGCCCGCGAAGATGATCGGCCGCCTGCTGGGCTTCCCGGACGAGGACTGGCCGCGACTGCGCGACTGGTCCGAGCGCACCATCGCGCTCGGCGGCGGCCCGCGCTACCTGAGCGAGGACGGCCGGGCCGCGGCGGGCGAGTTCATCCGGTCGGCGCTGGGGCTGTACGAGGCGAAGAAGGCGTGTCCGGCCGACGACGTGATGTCGGTGTGGACCACGGCCCACATCGACGGCGAGCCGGTGGGGCCGGCCGACGTGGCGAGCGACTGCCTGCTGCTGCTCGACGGCGGCGCGGAGACCACCCGCACGGTGATCGCGCGCACCTTCCTGTATCTGCTCGAACACCCGGAGCAGTGGGAACTGCTGCGCGCGGGCGCCGACCTCGCGGTCGCGACGGAGGAGTTCATCAGGTACAGCACGCCGATCCACAACATGTGTCGGGTCGCGGTCGGGGACCAGCGCATCGGTGACACGGTGATCCCGGACGGACACCAGGTGGTGCTGATGTACGGCTCGGCCAACCGCGATCCGGCGGTGTTCGCCGAGCCCGAGCGGTTCGACGTGACGCGCACGCCCAACGACCACATCACCTTCGGTTTCGGCACGCACTTCTGCCTGGGTGCGCCGTTGGCCCGGCTGGAGATCCGGGTCTTCTTCGAGGAATTGCTCGCCCGGGTGCGCGAGCTGCGGGCGGTCCCGGACAGCGCGGTGGTCCAGATGCCGAACGCGTTCGTGTACGGGATCCGCGAGGCGCACGTGGAGCTGATCGGCTGAGTCGCCCGCCCGCCCGTCCGCTTGGGGCGTCGAACGAGTCGCGTGCGGCGTCGAACGAGGCGCGCGGGGTCGAACAAGTCGCGTGCGGCGTTGAACGAGTATTTCCGGGAAAAGGGATAGAGGGGAGTTTTCACCACAAAATTAAGTGTTGGGAGGCGACCATGACGGGCTTGTTGGACGAAGGATTGCCGGTCGATCACCGGCTCGGACAGGTCTACCGGTACGGCGGCGGGTTCATGGGGCTCGTGCTGATCACGTTCGGTGTCCTGGGCTTCACGAACAACGTCGGTTTCTTCTCCACCACCGGGCGCCAGGTCGCCGGGATGTCCACCAACGGCGCGCTGAGCCTGATCTCGGTCGTGGTCGGCGCGATCCTGATCATCGGCGCGATCATCGGCGGCAACACCGCCTCGACCGTGAACATCGTGGTGGGCGCGCTGTTCGTGATCAGCGGTTTCGTCAACCTGGGCCTGATCGGCACCCCGGACATCAACTATCTGTCCTTCGAGATGCCGAACGTGATCTTCAGCTTCGTGGTCGGCCTGCTGGTGATGACGTTCGGTTTGTACGGGAGGGTGAGCGGCCATCTGCCGCACGACAACCCGTACTGGCGCTCGCGCCACCCGGCGCAGGCGGCGCGCGAGGACGCCTTCCGCAATCGGGCCTCGGTGCTCTCCCGCGACGGGGCATCGGCGCTCGGCGGCGGCCCGACCCGACCCGGCGTCGCGGGTGGTCACCGGTAGGACCGCGGCGGGTCCGGCGGGTGGGCAGCGGACCGCATGTGCGTCGGCGCCGGATCGGCTCCATCGAGCCGATCCGGCGCCGATCCGCGTCCGGTGGCAGCGCCGGCTCAGTGGCCCGCGCCGCCCTCCGCGCCGAGCGGACGCTCCCACCGCGGCATCAGGAAGGCGAGCCCCCACGCCGCGGCCAGCGCCAGTGCACTGGCGGTGAGACCGATGGTGAACCCGTCGTCGAACACCGCCCGCACCGCGTCCGCCCCGCGCGCCGCGCCCACGTGGTCCTCCACGTGGCCGAAGAACAGCGTGCCGAACAGCGCCACCCCCAGCGCGCCCGCGAGCTGCTGGACCGCGTTGAGCACGCCCGAGGCGGAGCCGATCTCGTGGTCGTCCACCCCGGCGAGCGCGATGCCGAAGAACGGCGCCATCAACAGGCCGAAGCCGAAGCCCGCGAGCGCCGTGGCCGGCAGCAGGACCCAGGCGTTCACCGGGCCGTCGTGCATCGCGATGGTGCCGCCGATGCCGATCACACCGAGCAGGCCGAGCAGCAGGCCCGCGTGCAGGACCCGACGGCCGTACCTGGCGGCGAGCACCGCGCCGGCCAGCCCGGCGCCGACGGTCGAGCCGAGCGACCACGGGATCAGCGCGAGCGCCGCGTGGGTGGCGGTCCAGCCGAGGCCGACCTGGAGGTAGAGGCCGAGCACGAGCATCAGGCCGATCATCGAGCCGAACATCATCAGGCCGACCGCGAGGGCGCCGGTGTAGGCGCGGTTGCGGAACAGGCTGATCTCCACGAGTGCGTCGCGGCCCGCGCGGCTGCTGCGCACCTCGTACCAGGCGAACAGCGCGAGCACCGGCAGCGAGCCGGCCATGCAGGCGAACGTCCAGCCGGGCCAGCCCTGTTCGCGCCCCTGCACCAGCGGATAGACGAGCAGCACCATCGCCGCGGTGACCAGGATCATGCCCACGACGTCCAGGCCCGGCCGGCGCGCACCGGCCGCCTCCGGGGTGG
Source organism: Embleya sp. NPDC005971 (assembly GCF_040629175.1). NCBI lineage: Bacteria > Bacillati > Actinomycetota > Actinomycetes > Kitasatosporales > Streptomycetaceae > Embleya > Embleya sp. NPDC005971. Next base: position 11,116 of record NZ_JBEXUX010000048.1, read on the forward strand.
GTCGGGGCACCACCGCGGCGCCGGCGAAGAAGGCGAACAGCCCCAGTGGCACGTTCACCAGGAACACCGCGCGCCAGCCCAGACCGAACAGGTCGGCGTCCATCACCACCCCGCCCAGGATCGGCCCGAGCACCGCGGCCAGGCCCATCGCCGGCCCGAACACCGCGAACGCCGCGCCCACCTCGCGCTCGTCGAACATCTCCCGGATCAGCCCGAACGCCTGCGGCACCATCAGCGCCGCGGCGAGCCCCTGCAGGCCGCGGGCGCCGATCAGCATCTCCGGTGACTGCGCCAGGCCGCACAGCGCCGAGGTGAGGGTGAAGGCGAGCACCCCGCCCAGGAACATCCGTCGCCGGCCGAGGATGTCGCCCAGTCGGGCGCCGGTGATCAGGAACATCGCGAACGCCAGGGTGTACGCGGCCGAGAACCACTGGAGGTGGGTCGAGGAGCCGCCCAGGGCGTCCCTGATGCCGGGGCCCGACACGTTGACGATGGTCGCGTCGAGCAGGTCCATGATGTCGGCGCCCATGACCACGGCGAGGCCGATCCACCGGAGCGGGTAGGCCGGCCGGCGCTCCCCCGGCTCGGCCTCGATCGGCACCGCCTTGCTGGTGTCGGTTTCCATCGTCTCCCCCTGCTGCTCGAACACCGTTCGCACATCGAACGGCGTTTCATCCACGAACACTGTTTTAGCTACGAACACTGTTCGCGTCAAGTACAGTGTTCGTAAAGCCGAGTGACGCGATCGGCGAGGGTTGGTCGAGGAGGTGGCGCCGTGTCCGAGGTTCCCGAGGTTGCCGAAGTGCCCGTGCCGCCGTGGCGCACGTCGCCCAGGAGTCGGTCGCCGCGCAAGCCGACGCTGACCCAGGAGGCGATCGTCACCGCCGCGCTGGAGATCATCGACGCGGAGGGCATGGACGCGCTGAGCATGCGCCGGGTCGCCCAGCGCTTCGACACCGGCGCGGCCTCCCTGTACGCGTACGTCGCGAACAAGGAAGAGCTCGTGGAGCTGGTGGTGGACCGGGTCAACGGAGAGGTGCGGATTCCGCTCGCGGATCCCGATCGCTGGCGCGAGCAACTACGCGAGGCGATGTTCGCGATCCGCGACGTCTACGCCGCACACCGCGATCTGGGTAGGGCGTTGATCGGCGCGGTGCCGATCGGGCCGAACTCGCTGGACTCCAGCGAGCGGCTGCTGGCGATCCTGCGCGCGGGTGGACTCTCCCCGAAGGTGAGCGCGTTCGCGGCCGATCTGCTGTCCATGTACACGGTGATGTCCGGCCTGGAAATGGGCGGCCAGAACACCATGCACGGGGCGACCGACGAGGAGCGCGGGGCCTATTACACCGCCCTGCACGACTACTTCGCGTCCTTGCCCGCCGCCCGCTTCCCCACGTTGACCTCGCTCGGCGACGCGCTCACCTCGGGCGACGGCGACGAGCGCTTCGCGTTCGGCATCGACGTGTTGTTGCTCGGCATGATCGCGTACACCGACCGGGAGTCCTGACTCGGCGTCAGGAACCCGGCCAGGATCGGGATCACCGCACAGATGGTGTACGCGACGGGATAGCCGCCCGGGCCGCCGATGAGCGCGCCGAACACCGGCGGCCCGGCGGCGGCGGTCAGGTTCTGGCCGGTGTTCTGGATGCCCATCACCCGTCCCGCCCACGCGCTGCCCGCGAGTTCGGCGACCGCGGTGAAGGCCAGTCCGTTCCAACTCACCGTGGCCACCGAGGCGAGCAGCAGGAAGACGATCGCCGACGGGCCGCCGATCGTCGAGGTCACCGCGAGCGCGCCGACCACCACGGCGTTGACCACGCACAGCGTGCGCATCGGCCGCAGCCGGGAGCCGACCAGGTCCGACCAGCGGCCGACCGCGATCCGGGAGCCGGCCGCCACCAGTTGCACGGCCGCGAGCAGCCGGCCGGCCGCGGTCGCGGTCCAGCCGTGCTCGGACACCAGATAGTCCGCGGCGAAGGACACCACGACGAACTGGGACACCACCAGCAGCGCGCTGGCCGCGTGTATTCGGTACAGCACGGGCGAGTCGTACGGCGAGGCGGTTCGCACCGAGCCGGCCGCCGGCGCGGGTCGGGCCGGATCGCGGACGAGGACCGCGACCAACGCCGCGCCCACCACACACAACACGGCCGGGAAGACCAACGCGGCCCGGAAGCCCGCCTGGGTGCCGATCGGCGGCAGCACCAACGCGCCGGCCACCATGCCCAGCGGTTGCGCCATCTGCCGGATGCCCATGGCCAGTCCGCGCTGCTCGGGCGCGAACCAGCCCAGCACGACCCGCCCGCTGGCCGCGTTCACCGCCGCCGAGCACGCGCCCGCCACCGCGAGCCAACCCCCCAGCCACACCGCGCCGTCGCCGGCCAGGGCCACCGCGATCGCCGTGCCGGCCAGCACCAGACCGGTGGCCATCACCCGCCGCTCGCCCCAGCGATCCGCCGCCGCGCCCCACAACACCAGGGTCAGCAGCAGACCGAAGGTCGGACAGGCCACGACGGTGCCGGCCTGCGCGAGCGACATGCCCTCGTCCACGCGCAACACCGGAACGAGATAGGCGAGGCCGTACAGGAACACGCAACTCGCCAACTGTGCGCACATCCCGATGGCCAGCATCAGCCAGCGCCGGCTCTCCCCCATCGCGCCACCTCCACGTCAATATCTGTGCACCATACAAGCTTTCTCAGGGACTGAGACGAGAATCTCGCACTTCGAGACATGCGCCATGGAGCAGCATGGGAACAGGACCACCGCAACACGTTCCACCACTCTGGGGAGAGACATGTTCGATGTCGAGGAATGCACGGCCGGGCCCCGCAACGCGATCACCGACGTGGCCGGCCTGCGGGTCGGGCACGCCGCCTACACCGATGCCGGTGCGATGACCGGAACCACCGTGCTGCTCGGGCCGGTCGGCGGCTTCGTGGCCGGCGTGGACGTGCGTGGCGGCGCACCGGGCACCCGCGAGTTGCACGCGCTCGACCCGCGCAACCTGGTGCCCCGGATCGAGGCGATCGTGCTCGGCGGGGGCAGCGCGTTCGGCTTGGACGCGGCAAGCGGGGTGGTGGCGTGGCTGGCCGAGCGGGGGCGGGGGTTCCCGGTGGGCACGGAGCCGCACCAGGTGGTGCCGGTGGTGCCGGCCGCGGCGTTGTTCGACCTCGGGCGCGGCGGCGACTGGGCGCGGCGTCCCGACGCGGCGCTGGGCCGGGCGGCGATCGCGGCCGCCGACGCCGAGCCGGAGCACGCGGTGGTGACGCAGGGCAGCGTGGGCGCGGGCACCGGTGCGATGGTCGGCGGACTGCGCGGCGGGGTGGGCACGGCGAGCGTGGTCCTGCCCGGCGGGGTCACCGTCGCGGCGCTCGCGGTGGTCAACGCGGCCGGGTCCGCGGTGGACCCGATCGGCGGCCTGCCCTACGCGGCCGGCCTCGGCCTGCCCGCCGAGTTCCCGCTCGCCGCGCCCGAACACGCCGAGCACGCCGCCGCGTTGCACCGCGCCGCGGCCGCCGCCCAGGCGCCGCCCACGCTCAATACCACGATCGGGATCGTGGCCACCGACGCGGTGCTGACCAGGTCACAGGCGCAGAAGGTGGCCGGCGTCGCACACGACGGGCTGGCCCGGGCGATCCGGCCGGTGCACACGCTCTACGACGGCGACACCGTCTTCGCCGTGTCCACGGCCCGGGTGCCGCTGCCCGCGACCGATCCGGACACGCCCTACGGGGTGAACGCGGAGGCCGCCGCACTGACCATGATCCACGCGGCGGCGGCCGACGTATTCGCCCGGGCGGTACTGCACGGCGTGTTGACCGCGAAGGGCGGCGGTGAAGTCCCGGCCTACCGAGATCTTTATCCGAATTCCAGCTCCGCATACGGGCGGTAACGATCTTGATCGCTGTTCACGAATAGGGAAACCCGCCCGAGAGACGCCAACCGGACTGCCCTATCATCGGCGATTCGACGATGAGGTTTCCCCGCTTCAGAAGGGGCCCGAAGCAACGGAGCGGTTCGCCGACATGGGACACGTTGATCATTTTGCATACGGAGCCGTCACTCCCGGTATCGCCTACCTCATGTCCTGCGTCGGATCGGCTCTCGGGCTGCTCTGCACGACACGGGCGCGGGCGGTAAGCGGTTGGGTGCGCGCCCGTTGGTTGGTACTGGGCGCGACCTCGATCGGTGGTACCGGAATCTGGGTCATGCATTTCATCGGCATGCTCGGATTCTCGGTGCGCGAGACCCCGATTCGATACGACGTGGCCAAGACGTTGACCTCGCTGGTGCTCGCGGTGGTAGTGGTCGGCATCGGCATGGCGGTCGCGGGTCGGCGCAAGGCGGGCGCCGTGGGGCTGGTGCTCGGCGGGATCATCACCGGCGGCGGCGTGGCGATCATGCACTACATGGGCATGGCCGCGATGAGCCTGGACGGCTCGGTCGAATACGACTCGTTCCGAGTCGGCCTGTCGATCCTGATCGCGGTGGTCGCGGCCACCGCGGCGCTGTGGGCCGCGCTCAATGTGAGCGGATTCGCGGCGACCGGGGGCGCCGCGTTGATCATGGGCCTGGCGGTCAGCGGAATGCACTACACGGGAATGTCCGCGATGAGCGTGCGCACCGAGGGTCGGCACGGGATGGTGCACGGGGTGGAGGCGTCCCAATTCCTCGCGCCGTTGATCACCGGCATCAGCCTTTTCACGGTGATCACGCTGTTCATCGTCGCGCTGTCGCCGTCCGCCGACGAGATCAAGGAAGAGGACGAACTCAACGCCAGGTTGGCCCGGTTGGAGGACAACCGGATCGGCGCGACGCCGACCGACCGGGTCGGCACGCGCCCCTCGCACCGCCGCACGGAAAACGACCCGCGCGATTACTTCCACTCGGGTCGCTGATCCGGAATTTCGAATTCCGAATTCCGGCGCACTCCGCACGACGGCCCCGTACCGGCGCAGAGCGGCGGAGCGACACGGGAACGACCCGGCGCGGAGCGACCGGCCCGCGGTGCCGCGCCGCCCGCTCCCGCCGGGCCGTGCCGTGCTCGTTATTGGGTCGGTTCGAGGACCGGGCCCAGGGCGGCGACCGCGTCGAAGGGGCGTTCGCGCCGCTCTCGGCGCCTGTCCGCGAGCCGTCGGCGCAGGCCCGGTCGCGGTTCCTCGTCTCCGCGTGCCCGCTTTCGGGCGGTGCCGAGGTTGTCCCGGGCCTGGCCCTCGCGGTCGTGGTCGCCGAGTTTGCCGAACAGGGTCGCGGCCTGCTCGTGTGCGACGGCGGCCTCGTCGAACCGGCGCACCTGCTGGAGTGCGGCCCCGAGGCTGTTGAGGGCCTGGCCCTCGCGGGGCTGGTCGCCGAACTTGGCGAACAGGGCGGCGGCGTGTTCGAGCGCGGCGGCCGCCTCGTCGAACCGGCGCACCTGGTGGAGTGCGGCGCCGAGGTAGTCCAGCGCCTGGCCCTGGCGGTGCGGGTCGTCGAGTTCGGTGAACAGGGCGGCGGCCTGCTGGTGGACCTCGATCGCCTCGACGAATCGGCGCATCTCCCGAAGGGCGACGCCGAAGTTGTTGAGGGCCTGGCCCTCGCGGTGGTGATCGTCGAGGTCCGCGAACAGCGCGGCGGCCTGCCGGTGCACCTCGATCGCCTCGACGAATCGGCGCACCTCCTGGAGGGCGATGCCGAGGTTGTTCAGCGCCTGGGCCTCGCGGTGGTGGTCGTCCAGGTCCGCGAACAGGGCGGCGGCCTGGCGATGGGCGTCGATCGCCTCCTCGAACCGGCGCAGTTCCTGGAGCGCGGTGCCGAGGTTGTTGAGGACCTGGGCCTCGCGGTGGTGGTCGTCCAGGTCCGCGAACAGCGCGGCGGCCTGCCGATGGGCCTCGATCGCCTCGTCGAAGCGCCGCACCTGCTGGAGCGCGGTACCGAGGTTGCCCAGCGCCTGACCTTCGCCGTGGTGGTCGGCCTGCTCGCGGCACAGGGCGAGATCCTCCTGATGAGCATCGATCGCCTCGTCGAAGCGCCGCACCTGCTGGAGTGCGGTACCGAGGTTGTTCAACGCCCGACCCTCGCCATTGCGGTCGCCGAGTTCGCGGCAGATGACGAGGTCTTGCTGGTGACTCATGGTCTCTCCCGACGCGTCGCGGACTTCCGCCCCGACCGCCGTTCCTTCGATGGGTGGAAAGCGGCGTGGTCCGGCGGTGCATCCCTTCACATGGACACCTTCAGTAACCCGCTTATCACGGAGCGTGGCAACCGCACGGAAGTCGGAGCGGCCAACCGGGTGGCTGATTGAGCCGCATGGACGGCACGCCCGAGGGGCACGGGCCGGTGCGACCGACCCACCGACGGCCCGTCGAGACGCTTGATTGCGTCAATGATTTGGCGCAGACTCGCACGACGTCTCAACCAGCGCCTACGCGTCGGCGGGTCGCCGGCGCGTGGTCAGGAGGAACCGATGCCGATCCCCGTACCCCTGGACGAATACCCGGTCCACCAGGTCCCGTTGTTCCACAGCGAGGTCGGCTCGACCGACCGGAACTTCTACGACCGCTGCATCATGCACGCCTACGACCGTGCGGGCGGCGTCCAGATCGCGACCGGCCTCGGCGTCTATCCGAACCTGGGCGTGATCGACGCGTACGTGGTGATCCGCAAGGACGGCCGCCAGCACGCGGTGCGGATGTCGGGCGCGCTCGGCCCGGATCGGCTCAAGCAGGAGGTCGGCCCGTACCGGATCGAGGTGTTGGAGCCGCTGGCCAGCGTGCGCGTGGTGTGCGACGCACCGGAGCAGGGCATCTCGCTCGACCTCACCTTCACGTCGCCGTTCGCGCCGCTGCCGGAACCTCGACACGTGCAGCGCAGCGACTTCAAGCCGCTCCTGGACGCGTCGCGCTTCGTGCAGATCGGCGACTGGACCGGCACGGTGACCCTGGACGGCGAGGAGATCGCGGTCACCCCGCAGACCTGGTCCGGCTCGCGCGACCGCTCCTGGGGCATTCGCCCGTCGGGCGAGGCGCCGCCGGCCGGGCGGCCCGCGCAGACCGCCGGATTCTGGTGGAACTGGATCCCCATCCACCTCGGCGACCAGGCGCTGATGATCATCGCCCAGGAGTCGGCCGAGGGGCACCGCTTCCTGACCGAGGCGATCCGGATCTTCCCGATCGCCGACGGCAGGGCGCCCGAGCAACTCGGCTGGCCGGAGTTCGACGTGCGCTACACGTCCGGCACCCGGCTGCCGGAGGGCGCCGCGATCCATCTGACCGACCGCAAGCGCAACGCGTTGACGCTGCACCTGGACAACCACGGCTACATCGCGCTCAACGTGGGTGCGGGTTACGGCGGCGACCCGGACTGGGGCCACGGTCAGTGGAAGGGCGCGGACTACCTCGACGGCGCGGTGTACGAACAAAAGGACCCCGAGGTGGCCAAGCGCATCCCGTTCAGCGTGATCGACCATGTGGCGACCGCCCGACTCACCGGCCCCGACGGCGCGTTGCTCGCCGAAGGGGTGGGCATCTTCGAGCACGGCACGTTCGGCCGGCACGACCCGTCGGGCTTCACCGGGTGGGATTCGGTCGCCCCGTAGGGGTCACATCGGGCGAAGCCGGCGAATTTTAGCGGATATCCGTCGCCGACATTCCAAAAACGCATAAGTTGCGGAAGTACCGGGACAGTTCGCGATACCCATAGGCGCGGGACCGGTGTCACTCACTCCCGTGACCCGCCGACCGCCGGGCCGTGCACGCGAGTCCTCCCGCGCGCCCGGCCCGGCAGGTCCGCGCCCGCGCGGGTGTCGGCCCGCGTGGGTCTGCGCCGGATGCGATCCGGTGGGCTCAGTCCTCGGCCAGGAACGCGTTCAGCCGCTCCGTGGTCTCGATCCACTCCTCGACCAGGGACAGGACGACCTCCTGGGTCGGCCGCACCTTGTCGAGCATGCCCACGACCTGGCCCACCGGCCAGCCGTTGAGCTCCTTGTTCCTGGTTCGGGTGAACCGTCGGGACGCCGCGTTGAAGATGATGCCCTGGAGCGGCATCGGCAGCGGGTCGGGGTTGGCCGGGTCCTCCCACGCGTCGGTCCACCCGGACTTGAGCTGACGGGCCGGCTTGCCGGTCATCGCCCGCGAGCGCACGGTGTCGGTGGACTTGGCCTCCAGCAGGTTCTGCACCGACACCTCGTGGGTGTCCGCCTCGGCGACGGTCAGCCACAGGCTGCCGGTCCACACCCCCTGGGCGCCGAGCGCGAGCGCCGCGGCCATCTGCCGGCCGCCGCCGATGCCGCCGGCCGCGAGTACCGGGACGTCCGGGCCGACCGTGTCCACGACCTGCGGGATGAGCACCATCGTGGAGATCTCGCCGCAGTGCCCACCGGCCTCGGTGCCCTGCGCGACCACCACGTCCACGCCCGCCTCGACCTGCTTCTGCGCATGCCGCGGGCTGCCGCACAACGCGCCGACCAGGACACCGGCCGCGTGGCACGCGTCGATGATGTCGGCCGGCGGCGGGCCGAGCGCGTTGACGAACATCTTGACCAGCGGGTGCTTGAGCGACACCTCGATCTGCGCGCGCGACTCCAGGTCCACGTTCAGCCCGGCGGCCTTGACCGGCTTGTCCGCCAACTCGGCGGGCAGCGGCGGGATCCCGTGGCGCTCCAGGAGTTCGTCGACGAACTTCCAGTGCTGCTCCGGGATCAGCTTCTCCAGGTTGCTCGGCAGCGCGGCCTCGCCACCGCCCTTGCCGATGTACGCCATCGGGATCGCCAGGTCGACGCCGTACGGCTTGCCGTCGGTGTGCTCGTCGAGCCAGGCCAGTTCGACCTCCAACTGCTCGGGATCGAACGCGAGCGCACCGAGCACGCCGAAGCCGCCGGCTCGACTGACCGCCGCGACCACGTCGCGGCAGTGGGAGAACGCGAAGATCGGGAAGTCGATCCCGAGCTTCACGCAGATGGGGGGCTTCATCGCCAGAACCTCCGGTCACCGGGTGAAGGCCCCAGACTAGGAAGGCTCCTTGACCAAATCAAGGTCAAGGAGCCTTACCATTTTTCGCGCGAGCGCCGCAGCAGCGGGCGCACGCGCGCCGAACCGGGCGGCTACGGCTTGTCCGACCCCACCGCCCACATCGCGAAGTACTGCGCCGCCGCGCCGTACGCCTGCGCCAGCGCGACCTTGGCCCCGTCCACCTGATGCTCCCCGGCCGCGCCCCGCACCTGGAGCGCCGCCTCCAGGAACCGCAACATGCCGGAGGCGCCGATCGGGTTGGAGGACAACACACCGCCCGACGGGTTCACCGGGAAGTCGCCGTCGAACGCCGTCTCGCCGCGGTCGACCATCTTCCAGCCCTCGCCCACGGGCGCGATGTCGTGGCCCTCCAGCCACATCGGCTCGTACCAGGAGAAGGGCACGTACAGCTCGGCCACGTCGATCTGCCGCCGCGGGTCGGTGATCCCGGCCTGCTTGTACACGTCCCACGCGCAGTCCACGCCGGCCTGCGGGCGGATCGGGTCGCGGCCGTTGAAGGACGACGGCTCGGAGCGCATCGAGGTGCCCAGGATCCAGGCCGGGGCCCGGCCGTCGGCCGCCGCCGCGTCGCCGCCGGCCTCGTCGGTCAGCACGATCGCGCCGGCGCCGTCCGAGGACGGGCACGACTCCAGGAAGTGCAGCGGGTCCCACATCATCGGCGACTCGCGGACCTTGTCGATCGAGATGTCCTTGAGCTGGAGGTGCGCGTACTGGTTGCGCAGCGCGTTCTGCCGGTCCTTGACGGCCACCTGCCAGCCGATGTGCTCGGGCGCCCCGGACTTTTGGATGTACGCCCGAATCCACGGCGCGAAGGCGCCACCCGCGCCGATCGACCCGGATTTGCCGCCGCCGAGCCCGAATTGCGCGTTGCCCTCGGACTGCTTCTCCCACGCGACGGCCAACACCCGCTTGTGCACCCGGCTGCTGACAAGGTGCGAGGCGACGATCGCGGTGGATCCGCCCACACTGCCCGCGGTGTGCACGCGGAACACCGGCTTGCCCGCCCCGCCGAGCGCGTCCGCGAGGTAGAGCTCGGGCTTCATCACGCCCTCGAAGATGTCGGGCGCCTTCCCGATCACCACCGCGTCGATGTCGCTCCAGGTCATCCGCGCGTCGTCCAACGCGCGCTGGGCGGCCTCGCGGACCAGGCCCGCGATCGACAGGTCGTCCCGCCGCTTCTTGTGCTTGGTCTGGCCGATGCCGACGACGGCAACGCGCTCATGGGTCATCGGTTGTCACCTTTCGCGGCGGAGTCGCCTTCCAGGACACAGACGAGGTTCTGCTGGAGTGCCGGGCCGGATGTGGCGTGCCCGAGCGTGCGCGAGCGCCCGTTGATCAGGATCTGGTCGGCCGCGGCGGCGATCCGCACCAGGCCGGTGGCCATCAGCGGGTTGCCGGTGAGCGCGCCGCCGGAGGGGTTGATCACCACGTCCTCGGCCAGGCCCAGCGACTGACGCAGGATCACCTCCTGGGCGGTGAACGGCGCCATCAGCTCGGCCACCTCGACGCCGGCCACGCCGCCCGCCCGCTGCCCGGCGATCCGGGTCGAGGACGAGTCGGTCAGGTCGCGCAGCGCCGGGTTGTGCACCTCGCTGCGGTGGTCCAGGCCGGTGATCCAGGCCGGGCGCTCGGTCAGTTCGGCGGCGCGCGGGCCGCGCACCAGCACCACCGCGCACGCACCGTCCGAGATCGGCGGCAGGTCGCTCTTGCGCAGCGGATTGCGCAGGTAGCCCTCGGCGAGCAACTTGTCCACGTCCTGCTCGGCGCCGCGCACCTGCTGCTTGGGGTTGCCGGCCGCGTCGCGACGCGAGCGGGCGGCGATCTCGGCGAGTTCGCGTTCGGTGGTCTTGCCCGACTCGATCAACTGCCGGGCCTGGAGCGCGGCCAGCGAGACCGGGTCCAGACCGAGCGGCGCGAGGTAGTACGGGTCGAGTTCCTGCGGGTAGATCGCGGCCGGGTCGCCGGTGGAGGACTTGCCCGAACCCATCGCGACCGCGATGTCGATGTCGCCGTGCTTGAGGCGCACCCACGCCTCGTACATCGCCCACGCGCCGTCCATCTCGACGTGCGACTCGTGGATCGGCGGCCACGCGCCCATCGCGTCCAGGTTGGGCACGAAGGAGAACGTGCCGCCGGAGATGTAGTCGCACGACCCCTGGCAACTGAAGCCGATGTCGGAGCGCTTGAGCCCGACCTTGCCCAGGGCCTCGTCCACGACCATCAACAACATCTCGGTCTCGGTGAGCTCCTGCCGGCGCACCGCCGGGAGCTGCGCGGTCGCGACGATCGCGATGTCGCTGTCCTGCCGCACTGCCGTCTCCCTTGTCTCGCCCGCGTTTCGACGCGCCGTCATCAGAACACCCGGTTCATGTACTGCTCGGCGGGCTCGTCCGGCTCACCGGTGGGCCGCCAGCCCTTGACGAAGCCGGAGACCGTGCCCCAGCCCTTGCTGGTGATCTCCGCCGCGTCCCGCTCGGCCTCGGGCATCCATTCCGCCCGGACCCGCATGCCGACCCTGATCTCGGACACCGGGATGTCCAGGATCTGCTGCTGCGCGATCACCATCTCGTCGCCTTCGAGCACGACGGAGGCCCGCGCGAACGGCTCGGTTTCCTTCTGTCCGGGATAGGGCGTGGGCGTGATGATCGTGTAGTTGGACACCACGCCGCGGTCGGGCAACACCTCGTCCAGCTCGGGTCCGAGCAGGATGGCGTCCACCGAGCAGTAACCCCGGCCCAGGAAGACCCGGTTGCACTTCGGACAACGCTGCCCGGTCAGTCGGCCGGCCCGCAGGTTGCTCGCGTAGCGGACCAGCGTGGGCGAGAGCACGTCGGTGTAGGTGATCTTGGAGAAGTACTCCATCGTCGTCACGTCCTGCGCCTCGCCGGGCTCCCCCTCGGGGCTCTCGGCGTGCTCACCGGGGACGAAGCAGACGATGTCGTCGATCCGGCCGACCGGCTCGTCGCGCCAGCGCGGGGCGACCCGCATGCCGGTGCTCACCGCGTCCTCGCTGCCGGCGTCCAGCACGTGCACCAGGTCGGTGTCCGCACCGTCCAACCGCACCAGTACGAAGGCGAACGGGCGGTCCAGCGGGTGCGATTCGATGGGTTCGGCGACCCAGGTCCAGGACCGGACGGTGCCGGCCGGGCCCACCTCGACGAAGTCGTGCGCGAGCTCGTTCCCGGTCTCCGGGTCGTACTCCATGGGCGGCACGATCACCCGCTCACCGGACCGGATCCCGACGATCCGACGGGCGGTCAGCTCCGAGAAGAAGCGACCCATGACCGGTCCGAGTGTGCGCTTGTAAGGGAACTGGATAGTACTGACGGTCTGTGTCGACACGGTCATCCTCTCGGCCTGGGAACGAGGTCGGCCACCGGCCGAACGATAGGTAAGGTTCCTTGACGAGGTCAATGGATGGCGAAAACATGTTGTCGTTTGGGTCGTATGGCGATGCCTTCGGCATCCGCCGCGGTCCACCACCATCCGCCACCTCCGAGGGGAAGCCGCAGATGTCGTACGACCTGCCCGCCGCGCTGCACCGCCCGGTCTTCGTCCCCGATCTGCTCCTGCACGCCCTGACCAGGCACGCCGACAAACCCGCGATGTACATCGGCGACCGGGTATTGACGGCCAGTCAGGTGCGCGACGAGATCAGCCGATACCAGCAGGCGTACGCGTCGCTGGGTGTGGTCAAGGGCACCATGGTCTCGGTGTTGTCGGCGAACCGACCCGAGGTGTTGTTCGCGACCGGCTGCAACATGTTGACCGGCTGTCGCGCGACACCGCTGCACCCGATGGGCTCGCTGGAGGATCACGCGTACGTACTGGCCGACGCCGGCGTCGAGGCGCTGATCTACGACCCCGGGCCGTACGGCGAGCGGGCGGCGGCGCTCAAGGAGCGGCTGCCGCACCTGAAGTTGTTGGCCTTCGGGCCGGCGTCGGACGACCTGGGCGTGGACCTGCTCGCGCTGGCCGCGAAGTTCGAGCCGGGGGTGCTCACGCCGCCGGAGGTGAACGCCGAGGACGTCTCGGGCTACGCGTACACCGGCGGCACCACCGGGCGACCCAAGGGCGTGATGTCCACCTACCGCTCCGGGGTGACCCTGCCGACCGTGCAACTCGCCGAGTGGGACTGGCCGGACGAGGTGCGCTTCCTGGTCGCGACGCCGCTGTCGCACGCGGGCATGTCGGCGTTCATCCCGACGCTGTTGCGCGGTGGTTCGATCGTGGTGTTGCCGCACTTCGACCCCAAGCAGGTGCTCGCGGCGATCGAGAAGTATCGGATCACCGCGACGATGCTGGTGCCGACGATGTTGTACGTGCTGCTGGATCACCCGGACCTGGACAAGCACGACCTGTCCAGCCTGGAGACCGTGTTCTACGGCGCCTCCGCGATGTCGCCGGCGCGGCTGAAGGAGGGCATCGAGCGGCTGGGGCCGATCTTCTTCCAGTACTACGGTCAGGCCGAATGCCCGATGACGATCACCGTCATGCGCCGGGACGAGCACGACCCGAACGACCCGGCGCGACTCGCCTCGTGCGGTCGGCCGGTGCCGTTCCTGACGGTGAAGCTGCTCGACGAGGAGCTGAACGAGGTGGCCCAGGGCGAGCCGGGCGAGATCTGCGTGCGCGGCCCGTTGGTGATGGCCGGCTACCTGAACAAGCCGGAACAGACCGAAGAGGCGCTGCGTGGCGGGTGGTTGCACACCGGCGACATCGCCCGGGCGGACCCGGACGGGTTCCTGACGATCGTGGACCGCAAGAAGGACATGATCATCACCGGCGGCTTCAACGTCTTCCCGCGCGAGGTGGAGGACGTCATCTCGGCCCACCCGGCGGTGGCCGCGGTCGCGGTGGTCGGGGTGCCGGACGAGAAGTGGGGCGAGGCGGTCAAGGCGGTCGTGGTGCTGCGGCCGGGGCACGAGGTGGATCCGGCCGAGCTGATCGCGCTGGTGAAGGAGCGCAAGGGCGCGGTGCAGGCGCCGAAGTCGGTCGACTTCGCCGACTCGATTCCGCTGTCGCCGCTGGGCAAGCCGGACAAGAAGACGTTGCGGGCGCGGTATTGGGCGGAGGGTGAGCGGCAGGTGCACTGAGGCGGGGCGGGGGTGGGGCCTTCCGGGCCGGTCGCGTGGGTCGCGTGGGTTTTGTAGGTCGCGCGGGTCGGTGCGGGTCGGTGCGGAAGGCCCCGTTCGGGGGCGGGTTCGGGTGGTGGGCCCGGTCACGGGCTACTTCGCGGTTACGCGCTCGGCGAGGAAGTCCTCCCAGGTCCGGGTGCCGACGGTGGCGCCTTGCAGGGTCAGGTTCTCGCCGGCGCGGTAGGCCCGGCCGGCCTTTCCCGGGAAGCGCACCGGCATCATCGGCCGCCGCCGGCCGCGCGCCTGGAGGTAGGTCCGGCTCAGTTCGCGCATCCCGTACACCTTCGGCCCGGCCAGGTCCGCCACCAGGCCGGCCGGGTCCCCGAGGGTCAACTCCACCATCCGCGCGGCCACTTCGCGCACGTCGACCGGCTGGAGCCGAACCCCGCCCGGTACCGGGACGACCGGCAGCCTGGTCATCTTGTCCACGGCGGTCAGCATCAGGTCGTGGAACTGGGCGGCGCGCAGGGTGGTCCAGGGCAGGCCCGACTCGGCCACGGCCTGCTCGGCGGCGAACTTGGCCTTGAAGTAGCCGAGCGGGACGCGGTCGGCGCCGATCACCGAGATGTAGACGAGGTGTCGTACGTCGGCCGCCCTGGCGGCCCGGACCAGGTTGCGGGCGGCCTCGTCGTCGCCCTTGGGGCCGCCGGCCAGGTGCAGCACGGTGTGGATGCCGGCGACGGCGGCTTCGACGCCCTTGTTCTCGACCAGGTCGGCGGTCACGTACTCGACGCCTTCCTCGGCCGCGCCGCCGCTGCGGCTGAGCACCCGGACGCTGTGACCCGCGTCGCGCAGCAGCGGGACGACCAGGCGGCCGAGGGTGCCGGTACCGCCGGTGACCAGGATCGACTTCGTCATGACTGCTCCCGTTGTTCGGACCGGGGTTTCGGTTTCCGGTCTCGGCCGGGGCCCTCGCCGGGCTCCTGCTTCCCTGACGGACGAGCCGAAAAAAGTGTGACGGGCGGTGGGAGACATGGCCGGGTGTCCACAGGGTGTGCACGACGGCGGGTCCGGCGGCGGTGGGATCCGGAGAGAGGCGTCAACTCCCACGGGAAGTTGTCCACAGGCTGTGCACAACACCTGGGATTCGAGCGTGCCCCGAGCGGGCGGGGGCCGATACGGTCGTGGCCTCCGCCCGCCGGTGGCGGTGAGTGGGTCGGGGGTCAGCCGGCGATGGGTGTGTCGATCAGGCTGATCCACCAGGTGTCGCGGCCCGATGTGTGGCCGATCATCGCGTCCGCGAGGGTGCGGCGGGCGGCTTGTGGGGTGCGGCGCCACTCCGGGAATCGCCACATCCAGCGACGGATCTCGCCGAGGTTGTGGCCTTCGTGGTGGAGGACCGCACCGAGGTGGCCGACCTCCACCCAGCGTGGGCCGAGGGCCACCTGGCCCCAGTCCAGGACGGAGAGTCGGCCGTCGGGTCGGATGATCATGTTGGCCGAGGTCAGGTCGGTGTGCAGGAGGCGATTGCCGCACAGCGGGCCGCTCCGGGCGGGCGGGAGGTGTTCCCGGAGCCGGCCGACGAGGGTGGGCAGGCCGGCGCTGCGGCCGGGTCGGATCCGCCCGATGCGGTCCATGGCCCCGACGACCTGGGCCAGGTCGGGCGAGTCGAGGCACATCCGCACCGGCCGCCCCTCGACGTGCTCGAACACGAGGAAGCGCCACCCGTCGACCGCCCCGTGCTGCAACAGGCGCGGCGACAGGACACCGGTGACGGCGCTCGCGGCGATCTCACTGGTCTGCGCCCGAGCGGACAACGGCGCGGTGGCTTCTTCGGCGGCTTTGACGAACACGAGTCCGGTCGGGGTCGTGACGGTCGCCGCGAAGGAACTGGTGTGCGGCCCGACGACGGGCTCGACCGACTTGACGCCCCCAACTGCCTTGCCGACGAACTCACGTACGCGTACCGGGAGTTCACACCACGCATAACGCCGACTCACGACGCCCTCCGCACGGACTCCGCCGCACCCCGAGCCGGGACACCCGCCATGGGCAACCGAACCGTGCCCACGTCCCGCCCGAGCGCATCGACCCGCATCAACTCCCGGACGCAGCCGCTCAATTCGCTCTCCAGATCAAGCACCTCAAGATGCCCGATCGGACACAGATACGGCGACCGGCCGCCCTCACGCGGCTGCACAACGGCAACCCGCTCGGACGCCGCCGGCAACGCAACCACGGTCCCCTCCGGCAACTCGGCATGCCCGTCCACATGCCGCACCCGAGAACCCACAACCAGCCACGGCCGGCCGTCGGATCGATATTCTTGAATCTCCATCACTGCCTCACGGTGGATCGATGGAGACAGCGGCCGGGCTCACGCCTGGAATCGAGACGCCCGGCTGCTGTCGCTTGAAGAGGGCGGCAAAGTCCCCAGCCGCCCGCGTACTTGCCTCGCCGGCTATGAATCGCGCTCACGAGGCGCAAGGTTTGTAGGTCCCGCCTTGAGCGGCGGCACGTAGACGGACGCTGGAACACCTTCCGAAACCACGGTCTCGACACCGACGAGCCAGGCGCAACACCACCTGCCTGACACGCCCCTCGCAGCCGAAGGGCGCATCGCGCAGGATTCGACACCCACCTGAAGTCCCAAACAGCCTCCGGCTCCTCGCCTTTGGGGAAGTGGGAACGTCTTTCACCGGTCATGTAGTCGACAGAGCTCAGTCACACGGTCGGCCCTCCGTCCGGAGCACGAGCAGATGCGAGGAACAGAGACGAAGTCACCTTCCGTGGCCGTGTGATCACATTGACACGCAACACTTGTTCCGGCAATGTCGCATCAGAAAGTGCGTATTGAGAAGGGCGTCGAAGATGGAGCGCGTCATGGACGCGGCCGCAACGTTGCGAGCACTGCGCCGAGAGCGGGGCATGACTGTGGACGCCGTCGCCGCGCAGGCGGGGTGGGCCAAGTCGTCACAGTCAAGGCTGGAAACCGGTCACATGGCCATCGCGTGGAGCCACGTGGTCGCGCTTACCGGTCCACTCCAGTTGACGCCTGTGATGCTCGCGCGGTTGGCGCGAATGATCGGTGCCGAAGACACAAGCGGGCCACACGCATGGTGGACGCAGTATGAGTCCGTACTGAGCACACAGTACGAAGAGTTGATCCACCTCGAATCGCAAGCCTTGGGCATGGTTGCTGCATCCACCCTCGTGCCCGGCATCATGCAAGCCGAGGAATACGCCCGCGAAACCATCATGAGGTCTGCCTTCGTGCCCGACCCCGACGACGCCGAAGCTCTGTTGGCCGTGCGTTTGCGGCGCCAGGAAACCGTGAGCACCGGGCAAGCCCATCTCGCTGTAACGCTCTCGGAAGCCGCCCTGTGGAATGCCTTCTGCGGTCGGCTAGCCTTGCGCCGACAGTTGCGATATCTGCTCGAACTCGGCCAGTTGACGAACGTGAGCCTACGAATCGTGCCATACGACGCGCGCTCGCTGCCGTTCCTGGGGGCGGTCACGATTCTGGACCTGCCCGCGCCCTCGACCTCCGTCACACATGTGGAGTACGAAGCAGGTGCCCAACTCATAAGAGGTGAACGCGTCGTCAAGCGATACCGGCGTGATCTCGCGCTCTACCGGGACACTGCGGCTTCGGAAGATGTCTCGGAACAGATGATCCTTCAGAGAGTGGAATCACTATGACTTCTATCGACCAACACTCATGGCGCAAGGCCACCGGCTCTCAGGCACAGGAGGCATGTGTCGAGGTGGCGCCTCTGCCTACCACGACCGCTGTGCGCGACACCAAAGAACGAGCCCGCGGCCACCTCGAAATCGGCCCCAACGCGTGGACCGCGCTCGTGCGTGGGCTCAAGAACTGACCGACGGAAGATCGCGAACCTCGGAGCCTCGGCCCGGAAACTCGGGCGGTGCGTCCAGAGCGCCCATGTGGGGCACAACCATGGTGCAACAAGCGGGCATGCTGCGGGCAGGGGGCAACGGCCCGGAGGCGTAAAAGGTATGCGTGGAGCTGGTGGCAGTCCCACAAAGTCGCCTGTGCGCAACATCCCGGGAGGACACGGATATGACCGGCATCGACGCCGCACCGTGGCGAACTGCCAGCTACAGCATCGACAACAACGGGTGCGTCGAAGCGGCCCCCCTGGCGACCAAAACCGGAGTCCGCGACACCAAGAACCGAGCGTGCGGCCACCTCGAAATCGGCCCCGCCGCGTGGACCGCGCTCGTGCGTGGGCTCAGGAACTGATCGGCACGAGATCGCGCGGTGCCCGGAGCCTCGGGGACGGGTAACTGCGCGGTATCTGAACGGGCTTGCTCAGGTGTCGAGCATCGTAATGGCGCTGCTCCACGGCTATCTGCTGCAGCGCGTCGCCTTCGGGCCCATCGACGCCGGCCCCTTCGCGCAAGCCGCCCGCACGCTGCTGTCCCTGCCCTGAGCATCCCCGCACCGAGGGGACGAGGATGGCAGCGTGCATCGGTCGCGGTCGGCGAGAGAACACATTTCGCCACGCATTGGCCTCGTCGAGGAATCGGATCGATCGTTCGCGCGGTGACGACCGTCCGAGACGACCGGCACCCGCACGGCCGCTCGGCGCCGACTCCATTCGGCGCGTGGAGCAATCCGCAGCGTCCGCTTCTTCCGGGATCGACCCTCGAGACGCAAGCGTCTACGTGGAGGCCGCAACTGCGCTGGTCACATCTCCAGGACCGTCTGGCGATCCAGACGACCCGACGAGTGCGCTCGCACGAGGTCGCCGACGCTTGCGTGGCAATCCAGGCCCGCCTGCTCCAAGGGCACGCCCCCCCGGGAGGGGCACGGCGCTCAATCCGAGTTCCCACACGTCTCCGTCGTCGCCGACCGACACTGCGACGACTGCCAACTTGCCGCCGAGCGGGAGTTGCGACATCACCCAGGCGAGGGAATCGGAACAGACGGCGCATACGACCAGGACGGGCCCTCCGTCGTAGGTGTCGTCATCGGAGATGCGACCGGCAAGAGCCACGGCCTTGGCCATCAAACGACGAGCGACCTCATGACGCTCACGTTCATGCTCGTCGGCGGCGATGTGGAGTTCCAGCGTCAGGCCGAGGTCCTGCCGTGGGAAGGCGAGAGCATAATCGATGGCGGCCATTTCTTCGCGGCTCGGCAATTCGATCGGATCGCCAAGGTCGATGGTGCGTAGCCATGTGTTGACTTCCGACCACAACCAGACGCGAGAACAGCCGACCACGCCATCGGGCGACGGGAACGGCTGTTTCGAATGGCGGGTGCCGTGCGTCCACTGGGTGACATTCTGGCGCGTTCACTTGGTGCGTTCGGCGATGTCGGCAATTCCGACCAGATCGCGATCCAGGCGGATCACCCGCATGCCGGGCGCGACGGTAGCCGGCGCTGCGACGGCGGGGCCGCTCTGATCGCACCCGGCCCCTCGGCGCTCAGGGTGACGAAATGCCGGCCTGCGGTTCGAACCAGCATGGCGTCCAGAGAGTCCCCGTGAGGCGTCAGGCGGTGGGCGGTGGGGGTGCGAGGGCGGTGGCGACCTCTGTGGCGATCTCGATGGCTCTGGTCGTGAGTGGGGATTGGGTGCGGCCGGCCTGCCAGTGCAGGTAGATCTCGCGTGGCGGCACGGCGGGTCGTAGTTCGTGGATGCGCAGTCGGTCGTCGGATGCGACGTCGGCACCGCGGATGGCGAGCCACGGGAGTATCGCCGACCCCATGCCGGCGCGCACCATCGACAGCAGGGTGTCGTTGACCGCGCTGCGGAAGACGATCTGCGGACGGGCGCCGCTCCGGGCGATCGCCTGCTCCATTCGGGGCTGATCGCAGGTCAGCGGCCAGGCCACCAGCGGCACACCGTCGAGCCGGGCCGGCGAAACCGGGCCGTCCGGGAAGGTGCCGACGCCTGCCACCAGCAGGTACGGGTCGTCGAGCAGCTTGAGGTGTTCGGCGTCGCCGTCGATGCGGCCGTCGTAGAACAGCAGGTCGAGGTCACCGATCCGCGGCTGGTCCGGCTCGTCTTCGGACAACCGGATGTCGCAGCCGGGGTGCTCGTCGCGCAGTCGGCGGACCAGCGGCGGCAGGATCGCGTTGGACACGCTCTGGAACGTGCCGATCTCGATGCGGCCTTCCCCGGCCTGGAATCGGTCCACGGCGTGGGCCAACGCCTCGGCCCTGGCCAGCAGTTCGCGACCGTGGCCGAGGACCACGGAACCGAGTGGGGTGAGTCGTACCGGCTTGGGACCGCCCGGCCGGTCGAACACCAGGCCGCCGACGGCCCGTTCCAGCGCGGCGATCTGTTGGCTCACCGTCGACTGGGTGTACCCGAGACGGGTGGCGGCCCGGCCGAACGAGCCCTCCTCGGCAACGGCGGCCAACGCCGCCAGGTGGCGCAACTCGACGTCGGTCATGTCCGCCAATCTAGCGAGGAGCATCGCGATTCCCGATCGATCCGATCGAAAATCATCGCTTTTCACGATTGAGCCATCGACCCTAACGTTCCGGACATGACCTCTTCTCAAGCACACGGCGAGCAACTCCTCCACATCAACGGTGTCGAACTGTGCGTCGAGACCTTCGGAGACCGCACGGCCCCCGCGGTCGTACTGGTCGCCGGGTCGTCCGCCTCGATGTTGTGGTGGGACGCCGATCTGTGCGAACGCATCGCCGCCCACGGCCGGTTCGTGGTCCGCTACGACCACCGGGACACCGGCCGGTCGACCACCTACCCGCCGGGCCGACCCGCCTACTCGTTCACCGACTTGACCCTGGACGTGGTCGCGCTCCTGGACACCCTGGGCATCGAACGCGCCCACGTGGTCTGCCAATCGATGTTCGGCGGGGCCGGACTCATCCTCGGCGTGGACCATCCCGATCGGCTCGCGTCGCTGACCTTCCTCTCCTGCTCGACCGGCGCCGACGACCTGCCGCCACCGTCCGCCGACCTGGCCATGCCGGCCGAGCCGGACACCTCCGACGCCGCCGCGCTCGCCGAATACGTGATCGCCGGCGCGCGGGCGTGCGCCGGCGGCTCGCCGTACTTCGACGAGACCGCGATGCGAGCACTGGCCGAACACGATGTGGCACGCACCAAGAACTACGCGTCGACGCTGGTCAACCACTACGCCATCGACCAGGACGGCCCGACCCGAGGCGGCTTCGGCGACATCGCGGCGCCGACGCTCGTGGTGCACGGCGATCACGACCCGCTGCTGCCGCTGCCGCACGGCGAGGCGCTGTGCGCGGCGATCCCCGGGGCAAAGTTGCTGGTCCTGGCGGGAGCCGGGCACGACCTGCCGAGGCCGGTGTGGGACGAATTCGTCTCGGCCCTGATCCGGCACACGCAAGGCGGCCGATCGTGAGCCGGTTGCGGTCGGCACTGTGGTTGCCGCTCTTCGACGACCTGGCCGACCCGAGGGTGGTGGCGGGGCTCGCCGCCGACGCGGAGGAGGCCGGGTGGGACGGCTGCTTCGTGTGGGACCACCTGTCCTGGCAGGCGCCGGTAAGCCGGGTCGCCGACCCGTGGATCGTGCTGGCGGCGATCGCGACCGCGACCGAGCGGCTGCGGCTCGGCCCGATGGTGTCGCCGCTCTCCCGCCGACGGCCGGCCAAGGTCGCCCGGGAGACGGCGACGCTGGATCGGCTCGGCGACGGCCGCCTCACCCTCGGCGTCGGCCTCGGCGGCGACCGGTTCGGCGGCGAGTTGTCCAAGACCGGCGAGCAACTCGACGACCGGCGGCGCGGGCGCATGCTCGACGAGTCGTTGGCGATCCTGGCCGCCGCCTGGTCCGGCGAGCCGGTGCGCCATCACGGCGAGCACTACACCGTCGACGACCTCACCTTCCTGCCCAGGCCGATCCAGCGGCCCGGCGTGCCGGTATGGGCCGCCGGATTCCCGGGCCGCCCCAGGCCGATCCGTCGGGCCGCCCGGCTCGACGGCTTCTTCCCGATCAACCTGGAACACCCGGACCGGCTCGCCGAGACGGTCGCCACCCTCACCGAACTACGCCGGGGCGAGATGGCCTCGTACGACATCGCCGTCGCACTGCCGCCCGGTGTCGATCCCGAGCCGTACGCGCAGGCCGGCGCAACATGGTGGCTGCCGGAACTCGACCCGGGCGTACCGCTCGACACCGTGCGCGGTGTGCTCCGCGACGGCCCCGCACGGTAAGGAATCGATCGCCTTGTTCGACTACGACGCGGAACTCGCCCGGTACCACGAACACCTTTGGGAGGCCCTCGACGTCCGCCCCGGCGATCGTGTCCTCGACATCGGCTGCGGCACCGGCCAAATCACCCGCCGCGCCGCCCGAGCCGCTTCCCCGGGTACCGCGCTCGGCATCGACATCTCGGACCCGATGTTGACGCAGGCCCGCCGACAGGCCGAAACGGAAGGACTCGCCAACCTCGACTTCGTCCGGGCCGACGCCCAGACCCACCCCTTCCCGCCGGGGCAGTTCACCGTAGCCGTCAGCCGATTCGGCACGATGTTCTTCGCCGACACCACCGCCGCGTTCGCCAACATCGCACGCGCCCTGCGCCCGGGCGCACTCTTCGCACAACTCGTCTGGCAGCCCCGCGACCACCAGCAGTGGGACACCGAGATCCGAGCGGCACTCGCGCCCGGCCGATCGGCGACCACCTCGACCGACAAAACCGAAGCCGCCTTCACCCTGGCCGATCCGGACGTCGCAACCAGCGCCCTGACCACGGCCGGCTTCACCACCGTGCGGGTCACCGACGTACGCGAACCCGTCTACTACGGCCCGGACGCCGACCACGCGCAAGCGGCCGTACTCCACCTGCAACCGGCCCGCGACCTGCTCGGCGGCCTGACCCCCGCCGCCACCGAACACGCACTCGCCCGCCTGCACACGATGCTCGCCACCCACACCACCGCCGCCGGCGTATGGCTCGACTCCCGCGCCTGGCTGATCACCGCCCGCCGACGTTGACGCCGGGGTTCACCCCTGGGCGGTGAGGTGTTCGGCGCGGCGGCGGTGGAAGGTGCGGCGGTAGGCGTCCGGGGGAACGCCCACGGTGCGGTTGAAGTGGCGGCGGAGGGTGGCTCCGGTGCCCATGCCGGTGGCCTCGGCGATGGCGTCGACGCTGTCGTCGGTGGTTTCCAGGAGTTCCTGGGCCCGGTGGATGCGCTGGGTCAGCAACCACTGCAGCGGGGTGGTGCCCGTCATCGATCGGAAGTGCCGGCCGAGGTGGCGTGAGCTCATGTTCGCCCGGCGGGCCAGGTCCTCCACCGTCAGCGGCCGGTCCAGCCGTCCGGTCGCCCACGCGAGCAGTTCGCCGAGTGGATGGTCGGGCTGTTCGGGCATCGGGGTGGCGACGAACTGGGCCTGCCCGCCCGCCCGGTGCGGCGGTACGACCAGCCTGCGGGCAACCGCGTTGGCCACCACCGAGCCGTGGTCGCGGCGGACCAGGTGCAGGCACAGATCCATCGCGGCGGCCTTGCCCGCCGAGGTGAGCACGCTGCCGTTGTCGACGTAGAGCACGTCCGGGTCGACCTCGACCCCGGGATGGCGCGCGGCCAGCACCTCGGTGTGCGCCCAGTGCGTGGTGGCCCGCCGCCCCTCCAACAGACCGGCCGCGGCCAGCACGAACGCGCCCGTGCACAGCGAGGCCACCCGCGCGCCCGCCTCGTGCGCGGCCCGCACGGCGTCGACCAGGTCCGCAGGCGGCTCCCGGTCGACATCGGCCCACCCGGGGACGATCACGGTGTCGGCCACGAGGAGCCGGTCGAGGCCACAATCGGGTTCGAGCAGGAAGCGCCCGTCGGCCCGCACGCTGCCCGCCCCGCAGATCTCGAGCCGGTACCAGTCCTCCACCGGAACCGGCGGCGCGGTGCCGAACAGCTCGCAGGCCAGGGCCAGTTCGAAGTGCAGGATCCCGTCGGCGACGGCTATCGCAACTGTTCTCACGTCCGGAATTGTATACATCATGTCGTTCCGGACGCTCGTCTCGGCGTCGACCCGGCCGCCACGATGTGCGGGTGGATCCTTCGGACCGGGAGAGAAGTCGCATGCGCGCTGTCAGTCAGGACGTTCTGGGCGGTCCCGAGGTGCTGAAGGTGATCGAACCGGAGCGCCCGACGCCCGGCCCGAGCGAGGTGCTGGTCGAGGTGCGCGCGGCAGGCGTCAACCCGACCGACTGGATCCACCGCGCCACGGGTCTGATCCTGGGCAGGCCACCGTTCGTACTCGGCTGGGAGGTGTCCGGTGTCGTGGCGGCGGTCGGCCTGGGAGTGACGATCCACCGGCCGGGCGACGAGGTGTTCGGCATGCTGAAGTACCCGTACGGAAACGGCGCGCACGCCGAGTACGTGGTCTCCGCGGCCCGCCACCTGGTGCGCAAGCCCACGAACATCGACCACGTGCAGGCCGCGGCACTGCCTCTGGCCGCGACCACCGCGTGGCAGGCCCTGGTGGACACGGCGGATCTGCGGGCCGGACAGCGGGTGTTGATCCACGCCGCGGCGGGCGGGGTCGGTCACCTGGCCGTACAGATCGCCAAGGCGCGCGGCGCCTACGTGATCGGCACCGCCCGCGCGGCCAAGCACGACTTCGTCCGCGAGTTGGGCGCCGACGAGATGATCGACTACCCGACGACCGACTTCGCCGCGGTCGTACGGGACGTGGACGTCGTCCTGGACGGCGTCGGCGGCGAATACGGCCCACGCTCGTTGCCGACCCTGCGCCGGGGCGGCATCCTCGTCTCGATCGTGAACCAGGTCGGAGACTTGGAGGTCGGGCGATACGGGGTCCGCGCCGCGGAGATGCTGGTCGAGGCCGACCACGCTGCCATGCGGCAGATCGCGGCCCTGGTCGAGACGGGGCGGCTGCGGGCCGCGATCGACTCGGTGTTCCCCCTGGCGGACGCGGCCAAGGCACACGAACGCGGGGAAACCGGCCGGGTCACCGGCAAGATCGTCCTGACGGTCTGAACCGCAAGGGCCGGCCGGTGGCGCACATCACGACACGCACAACCGACCGGCCCCGCGCCCGCAACCGCCCGCTACCCGCGTCGGTACGGCGAACCCCGGTGCGGGCAGGGCCGATGCGGGCGGGCGGCCACGAAGCTCCGGCGGCCCGTACACACCGACGACGTCGACGCCGGCGGCCGATCCGGGGCGGTGAGCATCGGGTCCTGGCGCAGGATGGCCGCCTGGAGGTCACGCAGCCGCGGGCCCGGATCCAGACCCAACTCCTCCGCGCACAACCGCCGACCGGCCTCCAGCGCCGCCAACGCCTCCGCCTGCCGCCCCGATCGGTAGAGCGCCAGGGCGAGTTGCGCCCGGGGACGCTCCCGCAGCGGATGCTCCCGGACCAGGGTCATCAGCTCCCCGATCACCGACGCGTGCGCACCGAGCGCGAGTCGGCACTCGGCCGCCTCCTCCGACAACGCGGTGTGCTCCTCGGCCAGTCGCGCCCGCTCGGCCTGCGCCACCTCGTGATCGCCCAACTCCGCGAACGCGTCCCCGATCCACAACGCCAATGCCGCACGCAACAATTCGTCCGCCCGGCCGTACGCGCCGGCGGCGCTCGCGGCCCGGCCCGCCTCGGCCAGCGCATGCCACCGCCCGGTGTCCAGCCGGCCGGCCGGCACCTCCAGGGCGTACGAGTCATCGCGCGTAGTCAAGACCCGATAGGGCGCCCGCCGCCCCGGCTCCAACACTCGGCGCAGGCCGGACAGATAGGCATGCAACGTCGATCGTGCGCCGGGCGGCGGGCGGCCGTTCCACAGCTCCTCGGCCAAGCGGTCCACCGGCACCGCGACCCCCGGCCGCAACAACAGCAGGGTCAACAGCTCGCGCTGCCGCCTCGGTCCGATGTTCAGCACACTTCCGTCGGGACCCAAAACCCGGGTCGGTCCCAACACTTGGAAGGACAAGCCCCCCGACTCATCGTTGCGCGGTGGCTCCCCAACCTGCCCGCGCGACGGAATCCCCCTCGTCATATGGAAAGTGACGACACATCACCAGATGGGGTTCCGCTCCGCCGCGCAGTCGAGGGACCCTCAGGCTCTCCCGTCCCGCCGCCCGGCTTCCCGGGAAGGCGCGGGCCCGGCTCCCGGGAAGGCCCGGAGGCGGGCTCCCGTAAGGCCCGGGCCCGGAAAATAATCCCTTGTCCCGCCCGATGGACCGACATACATTGAGCCCCGCGAATCGCGGCGTGTAGCTCAGCAGAAGAGCACCGGGCTTGATACCCGGAGGGCGCGGGGGCAGGACCCGCCATGCCGGCCATGGATCAAACGAACAAGCCCGACGCCGTGCGCGTCGGCGAAGCGTATCCGCAGCTCCGATCCGCCCGTGCACTGCACACGGCCCTGACCCACGAGGATCCCGACACCCGGGCCGGCGCGGTTGAGCGCCTACGGCGTTGGCAGGACGTGGTTCGCGGCATGCGCGACGGCGTGCTGGACATCGGCTCGCGCAGGCCCGTGCGCGAGTTCCCCGAATGGGTCACCCCGGAAGTGGTCCGGGGCGGCTTCGCCACCGGACACCCGGCCGCCGGCGGCGAGTTGCGGCCGCACGAGATCGACCTCGCGGGGCGGATCGGGCTGCCCGCCGAGCGCGGCGCGCTGTTCGCGCACCACCTCTCCGTGGCGGGCCTGGCCGAATTGACCGCGCTGTTGGAAAGCGGCACCTACGACGCGGAGTTGCCGGAGGAGACGGCGCTGCTCGTGGTCGCCTGGCTGCTCCGGACCGGCGACACCGACGGCGCGCTCGAACTGGTCGAGGCCATCGCGCCGTTCGCCGATCGACTGCGGTTCGCGCCCAGGCCCACGGCCGCGCCCGTGCCCGATCCGTCCGACACCTTCCGCACCAGCGTCGGCGAGGCGCACGCGCGGATCGCCGCCCGCCCGCCGAACCCGGCCGTGGCCGCCATGCGTGAGGCCCTGACCGTCTGGAACCCCTACGCCGACGCGCTCCTGGCGCACTGGCTGGAGACCGTCGAGGCCGGTCGCGTCTTGGCTCGCACTCCGGACACCCGCTGGGCCGAGCGCGGCCACGCCCTCCTGGCCCGCCATCGCGTACTGGCCGCCGAGCATCCGCTGTGCACCAAGCACCGCCGGCCCAAGGAGAACGCGGCGATCCTGCGCACCGCACTCGCCGACCACCTCGCCGGCCGCGCACTCGACGCCCGGCGCCTGGGCCTGCTCGCCCGGGCGATCGAGGCGATGGTGACCCGACGCGGCGCTCCCGCCGGCGCCGCCCACGAGGCGCTGCGGGCCCGGCAGACGGCCGAGGCGGCCCTACCCACCCAACACGCCCTGGCGGCGGTGGTGCTGCGCCGGCTGGCCGAGCGTCCCCAGGACATCGGCACCGAGGACGTCGACGCGCTGACCGCCCCGGTGGACCCGATCGAGGCGTCGACCACGGGTCTGCCCGCCGGAACGGCGATTCCGCCGGCGATCCGGCGCATCCTGGAGGGCACGCTGAGCGCCCCGATCGACACGCTGATCGAACGCGGTCTGGTGCCGTCCGCCGAGGTCCTGGCCGAGTTGGTACCGCAGTTGGTCGCCGCGAGCAGCACGCGGGCGTACCCGGACGACGCCCTGCGCACGCTGATGGCGGCGCATCACCGGGCGTTCGGTCGGCGTCGTTCGTTGTTGCTGCTGGACCTGGCCCACCAGGTGCGCGCCGAGGAATTGCCCTGGGTCGCGGCGGTGGCCCGGTACCGGGACGGCGCCGCCGCCGAGGGCCGGGGCGCCGCCCGGCGCACCCTCGTGCACCTGGGGGAGTTGGCCGTGCACGGCTTTCCCGGGACGATCCTGCCCAATCCGCTGGTGGGCGAGCTGTCCACGCTGAGCCGGGCGGCCGAGACCGGGCTGCCGTGGGTCGAGGAACTGGCCGCGGACATCTTCACCGGCCGCTTCGCACCGAAGTTCCTCGCCGCGGCGAAGATCGCCGCGGAGCTCTTGGCGGGGAGCCTGTACGAGGTCTACTACGACATCGACTACGCGGCGATCGCTGAGCTGGGCGACGTGGCCGCGACCCGGATCGCACCCGCGCGGACCGCCGCGGAGCGCTTCGCCCTGCTGTGTCGCGAGCGGGCCGACGTGCCTGCCGGCGGACGACGATCGCCGGCCGCCAACGGCATGGTGATCGAGCAGGCGCAGATCCTGACCACGCACAACCTGGCCACGCTGGCCGGACCCGTCGGGATCACGCCGCGGGCCGGGTGGGCCGAGGCGGCGCACCGCGCGTTCGTCACGGTGTGCCGACTGACCGAGCACGCCGAGTGGCAGATGCGGCCGTTGGCCACCATCAAGGACGCCGCGTACGCGTGGCGCCAGGTGGTGTTCCACCTCTCGATGCTCGACGAGGACGCGGAAATCCGGGCGCTGGCCCGGCTCGACGAGGAGATCGCGCTCTGGGGCGACCCGGTGGCCGGCCGACTGGCTCCCGTGGTGTTCGGCCTGCGCGCCATCGCCGAGGGCGACCGCTTCGACCGGTACGAGGCGGTCGGCGGCGGGCGAGGCCGCCGCCTCACCGGCTGGACGACCGGCGGGCACTTCCTGCGCGGCTGAGGCGGTCGCGGTGCGGGCCGCACACGTGTCCGCGCCACACAGGTCTGGGGCACACGGGTCCGCCTGCCGGCAACCCCCGTTCGCCGCGCCCACCGTGTCGGTGCCCACCCGTACGATCTTTGGTCCGGTCGTGTCCGTCCCCGCCCACGCGCGATCGTTCCGGGCCCGTCGAGGCCCGCCGTCGACCAGCTACGGAGCCGCATGATCAACGACATCGTCATCACCGGCGCGCGCGAGAACAACCTCAAGGACGTCTCGCTGCGCATCCCGAAGGACCGGATCGTCGTCTTCACCGGTCCGTCCGGGTCCGGCAAATCGTCGATCGTCTTCGACACCGTCGCGGTCGAATCGAAGCGGCAACTCAACGAGACCTTCTCCGCGTTCGAGCGCAAGTTCCTCCCGCGTCACGAACGCCCGCACGCCGACGCGATCGAGAACGTGTCGCCGGCCATCGTGGTGGACCAGAAGCCGATCGGGTCCAACTCCCGCTCGACGGTCGGCACGATGACCGACATCAATCCGCTCCTGCGGGTGCTGTTCTCCCGCATCGCCCAACCCTCGGCGGGCACCCCCGGGGCGTACTCGTTCAACGACCCGAGCGGCATGTGCACCACCTGTGACGGCATCGGCCGGACCGTCCGGGCCGACCACTCCCGCCTGTTGGACCACTCCCGATCGCTCAACGACGGCGCGTTCGTGCTCGGTCTGCTCGCGGTCGGGATCTACCAGGCGTCCGGACTCTTCGACAACGACAAGCCGATCGCCGACTACACCGATGCCGAGTTCGCCCTGCTCACCCGAGGCGACCCGGACCGGGTGATCAAGTTCAAGTGGGTCACCCCGGACGGCACGGCCAACGTCACCTTCGAGGGCCTGTACACCCGCTTCGACCGGCTCTACGTCAACCGCGACGTGTCCACGCTCGGCGCCAAGACCCGGGAGGCGGTCGAGGCGTTCCTGACCGAGGGCCCCTGCCCGGACTGCGCCGGCGCCCGGCTCAACCCGGCCGTACTGGCCGCACGGATCGACGGGCGCAACATCGCGGACCACTGCGCGCTCGAAGTCGGCGATCTGATCGAGGTGTTGGCCGGGATCGACGACCCGATCGGCGGCCCGGTGGCCGAGGCCGCCTCGGCCGCACTGCGGCGGATCGTAGGCATCGGTCTGTCCTACCTCAGCCTGGACCGGGAGACCTCCACGCTCTCCGGCGGCGAGGGACAGCGGCTCAAGATGGTCCGCCACCTCGGCTCCAGCCTCACCGGCATGACCTACATCTTCGACGAGCCCAGCGTCGGCCTGCATCCGCGCGACGTGCACCGACTCAACGAACTCCTGGTCGCGCTTCGGGACAAGGGCAACAGCGTGCTCGTGGTCGAGCACGACCCGGACGTGATCGCGGTCGCCGACCACGTGATCGACATGGGCCCGCAGGCCGGGTCGCACGGCGGCGAACTCGTCTTCGCGGGCACCGTCAAGGAATTGATCGACTCGGACACGCTCACCGGCCGCTTCCTGAATCGGGGCACGGTGGTCAAGACCGACTACCGCACCCCCACCGGGCACATCCCGGTGCGCGGCGCGAGCCTGCACAACCTCAAGCATGTCGACGTGGACATCCCGACCGGGGTGCTGACCGTGTTCACCGGCGTCGCGGGTTCCGGCAAGAGCACCCTGGTGTCCGAGGTGTTCACCGGCGCGCACCCGGACACGATCGTCATCGACCAGGCCGCCATCGTGGCCAACTCCCGTTCCACGCCCGCCAGTCACCTCGGCATCATGGACCCGATCCGGGCCCTGTTCGCCAAGGCGAGTGGCGAGCGGCCGGGCCTGTTCAGCTTCAACTCGGCCGGCGCCTGCCCGGCCTGCCAGGGACGCGGCTCGATCACCGTGGAGATGGCCTTCATGGATCCGGTGACCACGATCTGCGAGCGCTGCGAGGGGCGGCGCTTCGACGACAAGGTGCTGGGACATCCGCTGCGCGGCAAGTCGATCATCGACGTATTGGCCCTCACCGTCGAGGACGCGCACGAGTTCTTCACCGAGAAGCGCATCCGGCCGCACCTGGCCGCGCTCGCCGAGGTCGGTCTGGGCTACGTCACACTGGGCCAGCCGCTCGGCACGCTCTCCGGCGGCGAACGGCAACGGCTGAAGCTGGCGGGCGAGTTGCACAAGACCGGCAGCGTCTACGTGCTCGACGAACCGACCACGGGACTGCACATGTCCGACGTGGACACCGTGATCGCGCTGATGGACCGGCTGGTCGACGGCGGCAACACGCTCCTGGTGATCGAGCACAACCTGGACGTGGTCGGTCGCGCCGACTGGGTGATCGACCTGGGTCCGGACGGCGGCAAGCACGGCGGCACGGTGGTCTTCGAGGGCACGCCCGAGCAACTCCTGGCCGCGGAACACTCGTTGACCGGCGAATACCTGCGTCGCAACCTCGACCGGGACGCGAACCGGCGGTAGAGCCGAGACGGGGTGGGGCGTGCGGCCGACCGCCGCCCCACCCCCCAGGCTCAACGCCGGTCGCTGAAGCGGATGTCCAGGCTGCGCAGATAGGTCTGCAGGCCCGCGTCCTGAATCGGGATCAGGTGCGCGGGACTACCGGACTCGTTGTGGTGGGCATGCCACTTTCCCGGCGGCGTCACGAACGCGCCCCCTGGTTGCCAATCCACTCGCTGGGGATCGACGATCTCGCCGTGCTCGTCGAGCCGATCGCCCAGCAGCGTGAAGCAGCCCGGCTCGCAGTCCAGGATCAGGTCCAGGGCGACCGACTGGTGCCGGTGCGGGCGTTGGATCTGGTCCACCGGAAGCAGGCCGAACATCGCCCACAGGGTGTGCGTGACGGTCAGCGTCTGGTCCTGGTCGACGGTGTTCAGCAACACACTGACCCGGTTCTTGGCGTTGGCACCGGGGGCTTCGGCGATCCGGGTGAGTTCCTCCACCGCCCGATGCCGGGAGAACTTGGTCGGCCGGAATCGGGCCTGATTCGGGGTGACCCCGAGGTAGCGCAGCAACGGCTCGTCGTGCACCCAATAGAAAACCGAATCCTGCGCCGCGTGGTGGGTGATCTCGCCCAGGTCCGGCAGCACCAGGAAGTCGCCCTTCTCCCACTCCACCGCCTGGCCGCCGACCAGCGACATGCCCCGTCCGTACATGACGTAGTAGAGCTGCGAGGTCGCGTTCGGCCGCACCGCGAGCCGGTCGCCCGCGTTGATCCGGACGAAGTTGGCCAGCAGCGCCGGGCTGGTCGCCGGGCCGCCCGCGATCCGCATCGGCTCGGCCAGATCGAGCGGGATCACCCGGGTGACTCCGCCGGCGTGCAGTTCGGCCGGGAAACGCTCCACCGGGACGGGCGTCGTGTATCCGGCGCCGATCGGGTTGGCCGCCTTCGTGTACTCCCAGTAGACCGCGTCCGCACTCCACGCGGCGGCGGTCGCCGCAAGCGGCCCCTCGAAGCCGAATCGGGCCACGTCCACCAGTGGCGGCGCCGCGACGGTGGGGTCGAAGAGCGCGGATTCCCGCTCTCCGGACCGGTGCTGATCGGCCGTCACCTCGGGCTGCGCGGTCATCCGAAATCCCTTCACGAGCGACTCCCCCGGTCCTGCCATGGTGCCACCGGACCGGTTGTCGCAGGGAGCGGGAAGTCTCACACCGGCAACGCGATACACCGCACGCCTGCCCCGGACGACCCCGCCGACCCGTCGGCCGACCGCACACACGCCCGCTCCGCGTCGACCACCGTCGACGGATGGGCCCGAGGCCGACCGCGTCCGCCCGGTCCCGCGCCGGCTGTCCACCGACCGACGGACAGCCGGCGTCCGTCGTTCGTACGACCCGCCGCCCGACCCGCACCCGCCATCGTCGAGGCATGACGACACAGCGCCGGCGCCCGACCCGCACCCACCCCGACTCGGTGATCACGGTGCGCGGGTTGCGCCGGAGCCACCGAGGCCGCCCGGCGGTGGACGGCCTCGACCCGGACGTGTACCGAGGCGAGATTTTCGCGCTGCTCGGCCCGAACGGGGCGGGCAAGACCACGACGACCGAGATCCCGAGGGCTACCGCTCCCGGGACGCGGGCGAGGTCGCGCTCCCGGGCCGGCATCCGGCGAGCGCGGGTTCGCGCCGGCGGACCCGGATCGGCATCGTGCTCCGGGAATCGGCGGACGTGGCGGAGCTGACCGTGCGCCCGGGCGGCGAGATACCGGAGCCGACCATCACCCGACCGCCCTGGAAGACGTCGGCCTCGACCTGAACGAACCACCGGCCGGTGTGCGACGGTTCGCGGCGCTGTTCCCGCTCGAACGGCTGATCCAGGGGATGCGTTCGGTCTTCCTGCCGGACACGTTCCAGGCGATCGAGCCGGCCGGAAGCCGGGAACCGGCCGGGTGGCGCTGGTGCTCGCCGGGTGGGGTGTGCTCGGCTTGGTCGTGTGGATCGGGACCTTCGACTGGAGCGGGAACGAGCGTTGAACGCGGCACATGCGGTTGATGCGGTAAATGCGGCGAACCCCACCGGTGCGGTGCCCGGGGCCGGTGCGGTGAGCACCCCGATACCCGCCCCGATCGACGAGGAGGAGATCCTCTTCGGAAACAAGTTGCTCACCGCGTACCGCTACGCCTACTTCATCCTCGCCGCGACCACCGCCGCCGAGTTCGGCGCGGACCAACCGCCGTGGTGCCTGGTGGTGCTCGTACTGCTGCCGGTGTCGTTCCGGCTGCTGCTCCCGCCCGGGGTGGATCCGTACACGTGGGATCGGCGTGGGCAGATCCACCTGGTACTCGCGTATGGCGGAGTGACCGCGCTGAGCACGGTCGATCCCGACCGGATCGCCCTGATGTACGTATTGATGCCGCTGACCTTCACGTTCATCGAGCGCATGCTCCCGGCGATGGCGGCGGGCGTCTACCTCTTCGGCGTGCACGGCGCGTTCCAGGCCCGGGAGGCGCACTGGGCGCACGATCGGGTGATCAGGATCCTGGCCGAGATGGTGGTCGCGCTCGGCTTCAGCTTTCTGATGGCCCGGATCATCAACTGGCTGGCCGCCAAGGTGCAGGAGCGCGGACGGCTGCTGCGCGAGTTGGAGGCGACCCGGGCCGAGCTGGCCGCGACGCACCACGAGGCGGGAGTGCGGGTCGAGCGCGAGCGCATGGCGCGCGAGATCCACGACACGCTCGCACAGGGCTTCACCAGCATCCTGATGCTGCTCCAGGCGGCCGGGATCACCGTGGACTCGGACGCCACCGCCACCCGCAAACGCCTGGAGCTGGCCGAGCGGGTGGCCCGGGACAACCTCGCCGAGGCCCGCGCCCTGGTCGCCGCCCAGGGGCCGGCGGGCGGCGCGGAGCGTGCCGAGCCGATCGGCGAGTTGCTCGGTCGCACGGTCGCCGGACTCGGCGAGGAGTTGGAGGTGTCCGCGACGTTCCAGGTCGCCGGCGTCGAACACGAGCTGTCCTCGACGATCCAGGTGGTGTTGGTACGAGTGCTTCAGGAGTCGCTCGCCAACATCCGCAAACACGCCGACGCCCGTTCGGTGACGGTGGAGTTGGCCTACCGTCCGTTCGCCACCCGGCTGACCGTGGTGGACGACGGACGAGGCTTCGAACCGGGGCGGGGGAAGGGGGGATACGGTCTTCCCGGAATGCGGGCGCGGCTGGCGCAGGTCGGCGGCGAGGTCGAGTTGCTCTCGGCACCCGGCCGAGGCACGACCGTACGGGTGGAGGTACCGCAGTGATCCGGCTGCTCATCGCCGACGACCATCCCGTGGTGCGCGAGGGCCTGGCGGGCATGCTCGCGGCCGAGGCCGACTTCGAGGTGGTCGCCTCCGTCGAGGACGGGGAACGGGCGGTGGCCGGCGCCGCCGAGTTGCGGCCGGACGTGGTGCTGATGGACCTGCGGATGCCGGGCACCGACGGCGTCGCCGCGACCCGGCGGATCGTGCGCGAACTGCCCGGAGTGCAGGTACTGATCCTGACCACCTACGACACCGACGGCGACATCGTGCGCGCGGTCGAGGCGGGCGCCACCGGCTACCTGCTCAAGGACACCCCTCGGCTGGAACTGGCCGCCGCGATCCGCGCCGCCGCCCGGGGCGAGACCGTGCTCGCCCCGCCGGTGGCCGCGAAGTTGGTCACCCGGTTGCAGGCACCGGTCCGCGACGCGCTGAGCCCGCGCGAGACGCAGGTGCTCGGCCTGGTCGCACGTGGGATGACCAACGCCGAGATCGGCCGCGAGTTGTACATCGGCGAGGCCACCGTCAAGACGCACCTGCTGCGCACCTTCAACAAGCTCGGCGTGGCCGACCGCACCGCCGCCGTCACGGTGGCCATGGCGGACGGGCTGCTGCCCGGCGCCGGCAGATAGGCCGCGCTACCCGGCGATCAGGCGCGCGTACCGGCCCTTGTGGAACATCAGCGGCGCGGTGTCCCGCAGCAGGTCCAGGGCGGTGACCGCGCCGATCACGATCACGTGGTCGCCGCCGGGCAACTCGTGCGCGATGTCGCACTCGATCCAGGCCACCGCGCCGGCCAGGCGCGGAGCACCGTTGTCGGCGGGCGCCCAGTCGACGTCGACGAACTTGTCGCCGCCGCTGCGGCCCATCGCACGACACACGTCCTGCTGGTCCTCGGCGAGGATGTTGACCACGAACCGGCCGGCCGCGCGCACCCTCGGGTAGGTCGTCGAGGTGAGCGCCGGAGCGATCGAGATGTACGCCGGCTCCAGCGACAACGACGTGAACGACTGGCAGGCCATGCCCACGGGCGCGCCGTCGTGGATCGCGGTGACCACCGTGACGCCGGTGGCGAAGTGGCCCATGACCTGACGCATCCGCGCCTGATCGATCCCGGCCGACGGCGTCGTTGCGCTGGACATGGCTGCCCCCAGGGGTCCGAAGCTGGATTTCTTGCATATGACTAATAGTCGTATGCCTTTTTGTCCCAGCCATTGAACGGCGGAACTGACGAACCGTCAATAACCTGGAGCGGGCTTCCGCCCCGTGATCACCGCCACCTTGACGGCCCCTTTCGGCGCGTTCGGGAACTTACGTGTGCCTGCTGCACGTCCGGATCAGTAGCAGTAGCGTCGTCCGCGACGTCATACATCCTCTGGAAGGAACACCCATGGCCGTGAGCCTGAGCAAGGGCGGAAACGTCTCCCTGACCAAGGAGGCCCCTGGCCTGACCGCGGTCGTCGTCGGCCTCGGCTGGGACCTGCGCACGACCACGGGCGAGGACTTCGACCTCGACGCGAGCGCCATCGTGGTCAACGCGACCGGCAAGGTCTACTCGGACCAGCACTTCGTGTTCTTCAACAACATGAAGACCCCGGACGGCACCGTCGAGCACACCGGCGACAACCGCACCGGTGAGGGCGAGGGCGACGACGAGCAGATCAAGGTCAACCTCGCGCAGCTCCCCGCGGACGTCGACAAGGTCGTCTTCCCGGTCTCGGTCTACGACGCGGACAACCGCAAGCAGTCGTTCGGCCAGGTCCGCAACGCGTTCATCCGCGTACTGAACGCGGCCGACAACGTCGAACTCGCCCGCTACGACCTCTCCGAGGACGCGTCCACCGAGACCGCGATGCTCTTCGGCGAGCTCTACCGCGCCGGCACCGACTGGAAGTTCCGCGCCCTCGGCCAGGGCTACGCCTCCGGCCTCGCCGGCATCGCCAAGGACTTCGGCGTCAGCGTCTGACCCCACCCCAAGCAACCCCGAACGCCGGCCGGGCCACACCCCGGCCGGCGTTTCCACACCCCGACCCCGGGACCACCCCACCCACCTTCAAAACCACCCAGCCCCACTCCTCCTTGAGCCAAACCCAGCCCACCCAACGCACAAGCACAACCAGCCCGACCGGCGCTTGAGGCCACCCAGCCCGGCCGGCGTTTGAGGCCACCCAGCCCCGCCGGCGTTTGAGGCGAACCCAGCCCGGCCGGCGTTTGAGGCCACCCAGCCCCGCCGGCGCTTGAGGCGAACCCAGCCCGGCCGGCGTTTGAGGCCACCCAGCCTCGCCGGCGCTTGAGGCGAACCAGCCCGGCCGGCGTTTGAGGCCACCCAGCCCCGCCGGCGCTTGAGGCGAACCAGCCCGGCCGGCGCTTGAGGCCACCCAGCCCCGCCGGCGCTTGAGGCGAAACAGCCCGGCCGGCGTTTGAGGCCACCCAGCCCCGCCGGCGCTTGAGGCGAAACAGCCCGGCCGGCGTTTGAGGCCACCCAGCCCCGCCGGCGCTTGAGGCGAACCCAGCCCAACCGGAATCCCCGCCACACGCAAGGAGTTTGGCCCGCCCACTCCCGGCAAGTCATGTGTGCACGAGCAAAAACCGCCAATACACGAAGTGCCTCCAAGGTTCCACCGAAACCGCACGATCCAAGCCCCGACCCACCTGGGAGTCCCCGTGAACCCGACAGCGACCGTGATCCTGGCCGTGGTGATCGTCGTCGCCCTCGCCGCCGCAGCCTTCGCAGGCCGTTCGATATTGCGACGCAGGCATCTCCAAACGCGATTCGGCCCCGAGTACGATCGGGCCGTCGAGCAGTACGGCGACCGACGCGAGGCCGAACGCAATCTGGTCGACCGCGAGCGTCGGCACAACGAACTCAAGCTCGAACCGCTGGACCCGGCCGCCCGAGAGCAGTACGCGACCGAGTGGACCGAGGTCCAGGAACGGTTCGTGGACGCTCCGGACGACGCGGTACAGGCGGCGGACGAGCTGATCAGCCGACTGATGCGCGAGCGCGGCTACCCCACCGGTGCACACGACAAGCGGATGGAACTGCTGTCCGTCGAACACGGCCACACGCTGAACCACTACCGCCAGGCGCACGAGATCGCCCGACGCAGCGAGGCCGGCCAGGCCGAGACCGAGGACCTTCGCCAGGCGATGATCCACCACCGCGCCCTGTTCGACGACCTGCTCGGTCAGCCCTACCGGCCGCGCCGCAGCGAAGGCACGAGGACCGCTCCCCACCCGACCGGCGCGACCGACCCGACCGACACCGCCGGCGCCCCCCGCACCACCGGCTCGACGCGGAACGAACGAACCGACGCGTGGCAGGCCGACCAGGACGCCAAGGGCCCCCGCCTGGATACCACGAAGCCGGAAACCCGCTGACCGAACGCCCGCCCGGGCGCCCCCGGACACCGAGTGGTCACGGACAACGGAAAGAGCGGTCCTGAACGGGGGAACGCTCGGAGGAACGGCGCCACCGCCAGTCGTACCGGACGAGAGGACCCATACCGATGCGCAAGCAGAATTCCCCGAGCGGACCGGGCACCGCCGGTCCCGGCCGGGACGACGCTCCCGTCGTCGAACGCGACGAACGCGACCGCGCCGCCCGCCAGGCCCGCGTCACCGACGGCGCCGGTCCGGGTTCCGGCGGGATCCCGCCGGCGCCCACCGAGCCGCCGTCCGTGGCCGGCCTCCCGCACCGCCGGCACGACGACGTGGAGCCATACGGGACGTCGGTCCTCCCGGTCCGGAACGCGGCCGACAGCGCACCGCCGGCGCCCTCGGCGGGAGCCGGTGCACGGAGTTCGTCGAACCGCACGCCGACCGCGCGCAAGACGTCGCGCCGGACCGGCCCCGCCGCGGAGCCGCTGTTCGACCGGGAGACCGGCGAAGAGTTGCACGCGCGCTTCCGGGACACCCTCGCGGCCTTCGTGGACAGCCCCGCCGACGCGGTCTCCGACGCCGACGAGGTGGCCGCGCGGCTCACCAAGCTGGTGACCGACGCGATCCAGGCCCGACGCGACGAGTTGGAGCAGGTCCGGCGCGCGGCGGGAGACGACACCGAGCAACTGCGGCTGGCGCTGCACAAGTACCGCTCGTTCGTGCAGGCGATCTTGAAACTCTGACCGACGCGCTACCGGGGACTGTCACCCACGTGGGTGAGAGTCCCCATCCGCGCGCCCACCCGTGCCCCAATCCGCGTCACCGCCGATGTCCGCGCTGCCGCTCCAATGTTGGGCCACGTCCCGCGACAGCGCCCGCGCGGCGGTCGTCACGGTCGGGATCAGCCGCCGCAGGTCGGCCGTACGGCGTCCGGTCACCAGCGACAGCGCGGCGACCACGGTGTCGTGCCGGTCCCGGACGGGCGCCGCCACCGAGTGCGCGCCGACGGTCATCTCGCCCGACGTGGTGGCCACACCCGTGCGACGGACCTCGGTCAGGCACTCGCGCAGCCGGTCCGGATCGGTGATGGTCCGCGACGTGTGCGCGGCAAGCGGCTCGGACAGCGCCCGCTCGCGCAACTGCCCCGGCGCGTACGCGAGCAGCACCTTGCCGACACCGGTGGCGTGCAGCGGCAGTTCGGTACCCACCCGGGTGACGATCGGCATCGAGCGGGTGCCGCGCAGCCGCTCCAGGTAGAGCGCCTTGCCGTCGCGCAGCACCGCGAGCTGGACGTTCTCGTGCGTCGCCTCGTACAGGTCCTCCATATGCGGCAACGCGAGATCGCGCAGGTCGGTCGCGGCGTGCGCCTGGGTACCGATGTGCCACAGCTTGACCCCGACCCGATACGACCCGTCGTCCAGCCGCTCCAGAAACCCGCCGGCGACCAACTCGGCCATGAGCCGATGCCCGGTGGCCGGCGCAAGATCCGCCCGCCGACACACCTCCGTCAGCCGCAACCGCCCATCCCCCGCCGCAAACGCACCCAGGATGGCCATCACCTTCCCGGCAACCGTGCCCGGCGTCATCCCGACCTCCAACCGAACAACCTCCCCCACCCAATCCCCGCCCCCACCCCCACCAACCCCCTCCAGCCCGTCCCCCACCCGAGGAAGACCAAAGCCCCCACCAACCCCAACCCACCCACCGAACCGACCACCCCCTCAGCCGTCCGGCGTCCGAGGAAGACCAAAGCTCCCCACCCGCCGAACGCCTGCCCCCTTCAGCCCGTCCGGCGATTGAGGACGAACAAGGCCCCCACCCACCAACCGCAGCCCCACCCACCGAACCGACCGTCACCCCCAGCCCGTCCGGCGTTCGAGGACAAAATCCGGCCGCAGGCCAG
This sequence comes from Embleya sp. NPDC005971, assembly GCF_040629175.1. Taxonomy (NCBI): domain Bacteria; kingdom Bacillati; phylum Actinomycetota; class Actinomycetes; order Kitasatosporales; family Streptomycetaceae; genus Embleya; species Embleya sp. NPDC005971. The sequence goes on from NZ_JBEXUX010000048.1 coordinate 50,785, forward strand.
GATTCACCCTCCCGCGCGCCCCGCCGCCACATGCGCGGAGATCGCCGAAGTGACCACCTCGGCCTGCTGGATGTTCACCAAATGCGCCGCATCGCCGACCTCCACCAGCGTGGCCCCCGAAATCCCCGCAGCCAGTTCCCGCGCCTGCTCGATCGGCGTCGACGGATCCCGCTCGGCACCGATCACCAACGTGGGCACGTCGATCCGCCCGAGCTCCGACCGCAGGTCGTACCGCGCCAGCGCCTCGCAGCACCCCGCGTAACCCTCCGGCGGACACCCGTACAGCATGTCCAGGATGCGCCGCACCTCGGCCGGCTCGCGCGTGGCGTACTCGGGCGTGAACCAGCGCCGGATCACCGTGTCGGCCAACTCCCGCATGCCCCGCGAGCGCACCGTCGCGGCCCGCTCCAGCCACGGCTCCGGCTCGCCGAAGCGCGCCGACGAGGAGCACGAGACCAGGGCGGTCAGCCGCTCGGAATGATGCACGCCCATCCACAGACCGACCGCCCCGCCGAGCGAGATGCCCGCGTAGGCGAACCGCTTGATGCCGTACGAATCGGCCAACGTGAGCACGTCGCCGACCAGATCACCGACCGAGGCCGTACCCGGTACCGGGTGGGATGTGCCGTGTCCGCGCAGGTCGTAGCGCAGCACCCGGTGGTGCCGGGACAGTTCCGGGATCTGTGCGTCCCACATGCCCAGTTCGCTGCCCAGCGAGGGGCCGAGGATCAACACCGGGGCGTCGGCCGGGCCGTCGAAGCGGTGGTTGAGCGTGGCGATCGTCATTGGTCCTTCTCTTGGAACACGGTGCGATGGTGCGCGAGCGCCCGGCCGAGCAGAGCCGGGGCCGAGCCGAAGCAGGCGGCCGGATGGAAAACCGCCTCGTCCAACGACCCCAGCAGATCACGAAGGTGCCGGCCGTTTCGCGCCGAGGTCCGACCTGCCCCGACCGGCCGGCTTCCGCGTCGCGCGCCGCCACCGAGCCGGCTCGTACCCACACGGTCTCCGGTCGCCCGCCACCAACGGGCGCCCGACTTCCGCCCAGCGGAAGCCCAAGGCCCGGGCGCCGGATCGGACCGGGATTCTTTGCCCGACCGCGACCACCGGGCCCGAGCACACCGTTAGCCTCTGATCGCCCTGCCGCAATCGCGGTGGCGGCCTCACGGGGAGGCGACGCACATGGCGGTCCGCAAGGCAACGATGCAACGGCAGGTCGCGGAGGCGGTGGCCGCCGCCAACCCGGGCGATCAGCCGCTCGCCACGATGTTCGTGGTCCGCGGCCCGAACCCGATGTTGTTCGCGTTGTTCGGCGGAATCGGCGCACTGATCGGGGCGTCGATGTCCGACTACTACTTCTTCACGGTCACCCAGCAGGGGGTGATGTTCCATCGGGCGAGCGCGCTCTCCAGCAGGCCCAAGGAGGTCGCCTACGCGCTGACCCACGCCCAGGCCGGCGCACTGCTCTCCGAGCTGAAGATCAACACGACCTGGAGCCGGATGCACTTCTGGTTCCCGGGCCGGGACCGCCCGGCCAAGCTCAACTTCCCCCGCCCGTGGCGCGCCGAGGGCGAATGGATCTTCCGCTTCCTGATCGACGCGTACACCGCCTCCGGCGGCCAACAGCAGCCCTACGCCGCCCAGGCGCCCAACCCGTACGCAGCACAACAGAACTCGTACCCCGGCCAAGCCCCGCCGACCCCGAGTCCGTACCCGGCCCAGGCCCAGGCCCCGCAGCCCACGAACCCGTACCCGGCCCAGCCCCCGCAGCCCCCCGTCGGCTACCCGCCGCAGGCCCCGAACCCGTACGCGCAGTATCCGCAGCAGGGCGGCCCGCACCCCGGCTGACCCGCCCGCGCCCGCTCCTCCCGGAGCCGCCCGGCCCGACGACCGGCTAGCCGCGCGACGGGAGGGGCAGCGGGACGGCGGGGAGGCCGTCGATGCTCGCCACGTTGTAGGGCTTGCTGCCGGTGTACTCGGCGAACTCCGCGTCCGTCTTGCGGGCCAGGAACTCCTCGTGCAGCGTGCGCTCCTCGCGGTAGTCCATGAACGGGACCGCGTAGCCGCACGTGTCGCTGATCAACGTCGCGCGCACCACCACGACCGCGCGCAGCCCGCTCGCGTCCGCGTCGCCGAACCGGGCCACCAGGTCGGCGAAGCGCGGATCGTCGCGGAAGACCGCTTCGCCGATCCCGTGCACCCGGACGATCTTCGGCGGGCCCTCGAACGCGCACCACATCAGCGTGATCCGGCCGTTCTCCCGCAGGTGCGCGATGGTTTCGGCGTGGCTGCCGCCGAAGTCCAGGTAGGCCACCGTCGTTTCGTCCAGCACGACGAGCGTGCCGGAGCGACCCTTGGGCGACACGTTGACATGCCCGTCCTCGGCGAGCGGCGCGCTCGCCACGAAGAAGACCGGCTGGTCCTCGATGAACTTTCGCAGGCGGCCGTCCATGCGTTCATACGTCTTTCCCATGTCCGCATTATCCGCGCCGCCCCGTTCGGCCCCCCTTCGGCACCCCCGACGGCGCCGTCAGCATGCCCGCACCGCCGCCCGTACCCGCGACAGCGCGGCCGGCGCCACCGACACCGCGTCGCAACCGAGCCGGACCAGATGCGGCAACACCGCCGGATCCGCCGCCGCGTCCCCGCACAGCGACACCGCGCGCCCCCGGGCGTGCCCGGCCCGGATGGTCTGCGCGATGGCGTCCAACACCCGCGGATGCGCCGCCGACGCGGGGGTCAGCCGCGGGTCGTCCCGGCTCAACCCGAGCAACCGGGAGGTCAGGTCGTTGGTGCCCAGCGACAGGAAGTCGGCGTGCTCGGCGAGGTCGTCCACCTGGGCGAGCACCTGTGGCAGTTCCACCATCGCGCCCAACGGCGGCGGGGCCAGGCCCAGTTCACCGCACGCGGCGGCGAGCAGACCCCGAACATGCTTGATCCGCCGGGGATGGTCGACCATCGGCAACAACAGCGCGACCTCCACCCCCGTCTCCGCCGCCGCGCGCATGATCCCGCGCAACTGCGCGGTCAGCGCCTCCGATCCGGGCAGCGTCATGCGCCGGTCGCGCAGGAACGGCGGTCGTTTGTCACCGGTGAAATCCAGGGTGCGCACCACGACCGGCCCCGGCGGCACCGAGGCCAACACCGGCGCCAGCACGGCCACCTGCCGTTCCTCGTCCGGCCAACCCGACTCCTCGGCCAGGAAAGGAAGTTCGGTACGCAGCAGGCCGACTCCCTCGGAGCCTGCCTCGGCCGCGGCGAGCGCGTCCGAGACGGTCGCCACGTTCGCCCGCACCCGGATCCGCCGCCCGTCCCGGGTCATCGCCTGTCCCGCGCCGCCACCGGGCACCCGTCGAGGCGCCGGAATGGTACGCACCCGCGCACCGGCGTTGGCCTCGACCGTACCCGCCTCGCCGTCCACCAGGATCAGGTCCTCGGCCAGGTCGGCCAGCGCCGCCACCGGGATGCCCAGCACCAGCGGTATCCCCAACGACCGCGCCACGATGGCCAGATGCCCGGTCGGCCCGCCCCGCTCGGAGACCGCCGCCGCCGGCCGGGGGCCGCGCAACAGGTCCATCGCCGCGAGCTCGGCACCGACCAGCACCGCAGGTGCCCCGCCCGGGAGTTGCCCGCCGGTCGGATCCTCGCCGCGCAGCAGCGCCTCGGCCTGTCGGCCCACATCGCGTACGTCCACCGCACGCTCGGCGATCAGTTCGTCGTCGAAGCCGGCCAGCAGGTCGGCGAAATCGTGTACCGCCGCCGCCAGCGCGTCGATCGGCGCCAGACCGCTCGCCAGATGTAGTGCGACGCCGTCCCGCAGTTCGCGGTCCCGCGCGATCAGGGCGGCGAAGTCGACGATGTCCGCCTCCGCCGACCGCCCGCGGGTACGCAGCGCGCCGGCCAGATCGTCCATGTGCCGGGCCACGGTGTCCAGCGCCTCCGGGATGTCGGCCGGTGCCGCCGGAGCCGGTACACCGCCTGCTCCGACCCGGGCCACCACGAGCCGACCGACCGCGGAACCCGGTGCGACCCCCGTGCCGCGCAGTACCGTGCTCATGCGACCCGGGCACGGTCGCGGTCGGCCCAGTGCAGCTCTCCCACGCTGTGTCCCCTTCTTCCCACGTCGTCCAACCGCCGCACGTCGACCCGCGCCGGTGGGCGCGCGGGTGCCGTGAGCGGTAACGGTTGCCGGCACGACACCGGTTCGACCCGGCACAAGACAACCACCCGGTCCCGCGACACAGTCTGGTGGACACACGGACCGTGTCCAGCCGGGTTGTGCGCAAAGGGGGCGGATGGGGACGGTGGGACGCACAAAAGGGGAAGTGGGGGACCCGAACGCGGAGTCGACGTTCGCCGACACCGCAACAGGCATCTCGACAGGCACCCGCCGGCCACCGCAACAGCCACCGCGCCGGCCACGCACCGGCCGCGCATCGAGCACAGCGCAACCCCGCCCGGCGGTCGCACCGGCGCGGACTCAGCCCGTCTCGTCGGCCTCGCGATAGCGAACCGCGGACAGGTCGTCCACGAAGCGCCCCATCAGCGCGCCGAGCGTGGCGAGGTCGTCGTCCGTCCAGCCGGACAGCGCCTCCTCGAAGTGCCGATCGCGCACCCGGCGCAGCCGACGGACCACACCTCGGCCCTTGGGAGTCAGTCCCACCCGGGTGATCCGACCGTCCCGCGCGTCGGTGGTCCGGGTGACCAGTTCGTCGGCCTCCAGCTTGCGCAGCTCCCGGCTGACCAGCGACATGTCCATCCGGGCGAGCTTGGCCAGATCGCCGATGGCCAGCCCGCCGCCGCCCGCCTGCAACCGGGCCAGCAACACCACCGCGGGTTGCGAGACCTGGGCGCGCGAGGCGGAGGTGAGTTCGCCGTGCACGCGACGGCTCTGCTGGAGTCGGATCAGGCGTTCGAGCGCGGTCTGGACGTGCTGCCGCGCCTCGTGTCGATCCGAGGAGGGCGTGGGCGACTCGGCTGACGGGGGCACTGGACGATTCCTCCGAAGGGGAAGCAGCGCCGTACGGTTTCGTATGGCGGAGGCGGGCGTTCCACAGTCTAGGTGTGCATCCCGACGCACAGAAGGTAATTGATGGAGTCCAGCATTGACACGTGTAGGGGCCGATGGTTGGCTGCGCGCGTCAAGATCGACGCGGTGCGCGAGCGCCGTCGTCGAACCCATCGATCATCCCGGGGGACCCCGTGTTCGCACTCGACGGCAGGTCGGCACTGGTCACCGGCGCGGGGCAGGGCGTCGGCGCGGGCATCGCCCGGCTGCTCGCCGCGCGGGGCGCGATCGTCGCGGTCAACGACCTCGACCCCGAGCGCGCCGAACAGACGTGCACCGACATCCGCGCCGCCGGCGGTCGTGCGTACACCGCCGCGTTCGACGTGACCGACCCGCAGGCCGCGCTCCTGGCCGTACGCACGTTCGAACGCACGGTCGCCCCGATCGACATCCTGGTCAACAACGCGGGCAACGGCGGCGCCGAGGGATTTCGGCCGACCAAATTCCGCCAAAGTGCCCCCGAGGACTGGCAACGCTTCGCCGACGTCAACCTGTTCGGCGTGATGGCCTGCACCAAGGCAGTGCTGGACGGGATGTGCGCGCGCCGCTTCGGGCGGGTGATCACCATCGCCTCGACCGCGGGCGTCAGCGGCCAGTCGTTCGGGATCTCGCTGTACGGGGCCTCGAAGGGCGGCGCCATCGCGTTCATGCGCCACCTGGCGATGGAGAGCGCGCGCGAGGGCGTCACCGCGAACACCGTCGCGCTGGGCCTGATGGACCCCCGCCCCAGCGGTCGCGAACTCGCGCACACCGCCGACCAGGCCAAGCACATCCCGGTCGGCCGGCTCGGCACCCCCGAGGACGCGGGCGCGGCCTGCGTCTTCCTCGCCTCCGACGAGGCCGGGTGGATCACCGGCCAGACCATTCAGGTCAACGGCGGCGCGATCACCACGTAAGAGCCCTGGATCGGCGCCCGCATGTGTGCTGGACTGATACCGAACCCGCGAGTAACAACGCGCGATCGGAGTGACCGGCATGACGGCCGAGACGGCTGGACCGAGCACCACCGACCCCAATCCCCGGACCTGGCCCGCGCAGGTACCGCTCGCCGATCCGGACTTCTGGTCCGGGCCGCTGGCCGCCCGCGACGCGGGCTTCGCACACCTGCGCGAGACCTGGCCGATGCCGTACTACCCGGAGCCGGAGAGCCCGCTGGAGCCCGGCCCCGGTTTCTGGGCGCTGACCCGGCACGCGGACGTCGCGGAGGCCACCCGCCGACCCGAGGACTTCTGCTCGGGCCGAGGCTCCACCCACATCCCCGACTTCCCGCCGGGCTTCGGTGAGTTCTTCGGCTCCATGATCGAAATGGACGACCCTCGGCATCAGCGGCTGCGCCGGATCGTCGCCCGTACCTTCACGCCCAGGATGATCAAGAAGTTCTCGGACGACGTGGACCGCACCGCCAAGACCATCGTCGACGAGGTGGCCGAACGCGGCTCGTGCGACTTCGTCACCGACATCGCGGCCCGCCTCCCGCTCCGGGTGATCTGCGACATGATGGGCATACCGGAACAGGACCATCGTTTCGTCTTCGATCGCTCGAACGTGATCCTGGGCATCGCGGACCCGGAGTACGTGCCCCAGGAGGGCGGCGGCCACATCGAGGCGCTGCTCACCGCCGGCGCCGAACTCGCCGAACTGATGAAGAATCTGGGCGAGTTCCGGCGCGGAACCCCCACCGAGGACGTCACCTCCGCGTTGGTGAACGCGGAGATCGACGGCGAGAGCCTGACCGCGGACGAACTCGCCTCGTTCTTCATCCTGTTGCTGACCGCAGGGAACGAGACCACCCGCAACGCGATCTCGCACGGACTGTGGCTGCTGACCGAGAATCCGGACCAACACCGGCTCTGGCTATCTGACTTCGAACGCTACGCGCCGACCGCCGTGGAGGAGATCGTCCGGCTCGCGTCCCCCGTGGTGTGGATGCGCCGCACCGCCACCCGGGACACCGAGCTGAACGGCAAGCGGGTACGCGACGGCGACAAACTGCTGCTGTTCTACTGGTCGGCGAATCGGGACGAATCCGTCTTCACCGACCCTGGGCGGTTCGACCTCACCCGCGATCCGAACCCGCATGTCGGCTTCGGCGCCCGGGGCCCGCACTTCTGCCTGGGCGCACATCTGGCGCGCCGCGAGATCACGCTGCTGTTCCGGGAGTTGCTGGCCCGCCTGCCGGACATCCGGGTGGTCGGCGAACCACGACGACTGCGCTCCAGTTTCATCAACGGCATCAAGCACATGGACTGCGAGTTCACGCCCGTTCCTCAGGCTTGACCTCCGCCTCCGCCTCCGGCTCCGACCCCGACTCCGTTTCGGCGTCGGCGTCGGCGTCGGCGTCGGCGTCGGCCACAGCTTCGTCCTCCGGCGCATCCTCGTCCACCGCCTCGGCTTCGCCCGCCTCGGCCTGCTCCGCCTCCCCCGCCGACCCACCCGAAGCACCCGAAGCAGGAGCCGCCTCCGGGTCGATCAGCGCGTCGATCTGCTCGGCGGCCGGCACCTCACCCTCGGGCGTCACCGCGTCCACCACCCCGGGCAACGTCGCCGCGAGCGCCGCGGCGGTCTCCTCCTTCGTCATCCCCGCCTGGCCGGCCAACCGGACCATCTCGTCCTCACCGAGCGCGTCGGTGATCTCCTTGCCGCTCACCGGCTGGTTGCGACCGGTATCCACCCAGGACTTGGTCTGCTCCCCCAGGCCGCCCTCCTGGAGCTTGTTCAACAGCGCACCCAGCCCGCCGGAACCGCCCTGCTTGGTCAGCATGCCCAGCACCACCCGGACCAGCCCCTGATGCCCGCTGCCGCCCCGCCCACCGAGAATCCCGCCCAGGAGGCCGCCGAGTCCACCGGGAAGGCCCATTCCGCCGCCGCTCATCCGTCTCTCCCTGCACAGGTCGCCATATCCGGCTCCCATAGTGGGGTAAATAGGACAGCACTTCGCGGTGGGCACGTCGGCAGTACGCCCATCGGGCGACGAAGCGGCCCGCTCGACCCCGCACGGGCGCGGGGCAACCGGCGCCGTCAGCGCGTCGGATCGAAGAGCACCTTGAGGCAGCCGTCCGTGCGGTCGGCGAAGGTGCGATATCCGCTCGCCGCCTCGGTCAGCGGCAGTCGGTGGGTGAACACATCGACCGGGACGAGCCGCCCGTGCCGGATCAGCGGGATCAGGGTCGGCCAGGTGGACGCCACCGGCGCGGTACTGAAACGCAGCGTGACGTTGCGGATGATCAGCAACGGCACGGCGAGCGGGAACGCGAAGTTCGCGTCCACGCCGACCACCGAGACGGTGTGCGACGTACGCACCGAGGCGATCGCGGCGGCCAGCGTCGCATCCTGCCCGACCGCCTCGATCACCGCGTCCGCACCCCGGCCGCCGGTGGCCGCCAACACCTGCTGCACCAGGTCGCCCGCGCTCGCGTCGATCGGCTCGGCACCGAGCCGCTCGGCCATCGCCAGTCGCGCCGGCACCCGGTCCGCGGCCAGGATCCGGCCCGCGCCGAGCACCTGGGCCGCCTGCAGCGCGTACAGCCCGACCGGCCCGAGGCCGATCACCAGCACCGTCGCGCCGGGCGTGATGTCGGCCCGGGTCGCCGCCGTCCAGCCGGTCGGCAGCGCGTCGGTGAGCAGCACCGCGTGGTCCACCGCGACGTCCTCGGGCACCGGCAACAACCACGCGTCGGCGGCCGGGATCGCCACCGCCTCGGCATGCCCGCCGGGCAGCCCGAGGTCGCCGCCGAGCACCCGCATGCCGCCGCCGACACAGTCGATCGGATTGCCCACCCGGCAGCCCGCACACCGCCCACAACCCAGCACGGGCGACACCAGCACCCGGTCGCCCACCGCGATCCGGCCCACCTCGGCGCCGGTCTCGATCACCGTGCCGACCACCTCGTGCCCCGGCCGCAGCCCGGCGGCCGGGAACTCGCCCTCGTAGAAGTGCAGGTCCGAGCCGCACACCGCACTCGCCTCGACCCGCACGATCGCCCCGTCCGGACCGGTGAGCACCGGGTCCGCGACCGTCTCCACACTCACGTCACGGGTTCCATTGATGACGACGGCACGCATGTCCACTCTCCCGGCTGGTTCGCTCACCCGACGCCGGAACACCCCGGCGACACGCAGTAACACTGTTACAGAAGCGTTCGGAAGCCAACCCCGGATGGCCCCGATCGGCCCGGCGTGACCTTCGTCCCACGCGTCGCCGACCCTCGCCCGAGCGTCGGTAACGTGATCCCCATGTCGCTGTCGCAAGCCCTGCGCGGGCACGCCCGGGGTGCCCTCTCGAGCGCCGCGCACCGAGGCTGGCGCGCGCTGCAACGCGCCGCCTCGATCACCGCGGAGCAGCCCGGCCCGTACCGCTTCCGGGAGTTGGGCGCGCGCAGCAAGCTCGCCTTCCCGGTCGGCTCGGTCTTCGGCGAGCAGTGGATCACGGTCGGCGCCGGCTGCATCATCGGCGAGCACGTCACGCTGTCCGCCGGGCTGGCCCCGGGGCACGATCTGGGCACGGCGGCGGTGGTCACCATCGGCGACCGGTGCACGATCGGGCGCGGCAGCCACATCGTCGGTCATCGCTCGATCACCATCGCGGACGACGTGTGGACCGGGCCGTACATCTACATCACCGACCAGAACCACAGCTACGCCGACCCGGATCGGCCGATCGGCACCCAGTGGCCGATCAACGACACCGTGGAGATCGGCCCGGGTAGCTGGATCGGCGCGGGTGCGATCATCCTGCCCGGCGCGAAACTCGGCCGGAACGTGGTGGTCGCCGCCGGTTCGGTGGTGCGCGGCACGATCGCCGACCACAGCGTGGTGGCGGGCGTGCCCGCGAAGGTGGTCCGCCGACGCACCGAGTCCGGCTGGGACCCGCCGCTGCGGCACACCCCCACGCCGCTCCCGGACGGGATCACCCACGACGAACTGGTCGCCCTGCTGAGCGAGTACGACGCCTCCCACGGCCAGTAGCACCCGATCGAGCCCGCCGCCCGGGGGTTCCACGTGAAACGCCCGGCCGCCGCCACACCGGTCCGGTGACCCGGGCGGGACCGACCGAAGCCGGCCCCGACCGGGTCACCGCGAGATCACGCCTTCAGGCCGGACAGCCGCAGTTGCACGCCCACCGCGTCCAACACGCGCGTCTGCTGCCCCCACTGCCAACCCGGCACCGTCCAGTCCGCGTCCAACATCGAGATCGACACCGATCCCCGGGCGAGCGCGGTGGTGTCCGCGTTGCGCACCGGCTCGGTCACCCCCGAGGCCAGACCCAGGTCGAGCTTGTAGCAGGTGTCGCAGGACGGGTCCTTGACGTAGCTCACCTTCAGCGCGTCGGCCTCGCCGACGTTGGTCGTCTCCACCCGGCCGGTCGGCTTGGCCGGGTAGTTCACGTTGAGCGTGGTGTGCAGCGGCAGCACCGGCCCGGTCCGCTTCGCGGTGGCCGCGAGCCGGTCCACCAACCGGGTCGCGAACGCCGTCGCCTGTGCCATCTGCGGGAACGGGTTGCGCGGGTCGGCGGTGCTGTACTCGGCGCTGAACGCGACCGCCGGGACCCCCTTCTCCGCGGCCGTGATCGAGGCGCCGACCGTGCCGGAGTGGTTCGTGGTCGCGCCGATGTTCTGGCCCGGGTTGATCCCGGTGACCACCAGGTCGGGCTTCTTGTCCCGGTACACGTTCGCCAGGGCGAAGGAGACCGAGTCGGCGGGCGTGCCCTCGACCGACCAGATGCCCGGCTCGACCTCGGCGGCCTTGACGATCGCGCCGGGGGTCGCGTTGATCCCGGTGCCCTTGCCGGACTGGTCGGTGGCGGGCGCGACGATCACCGCGTCGTGGCCGGCCGCCTTGAGCGCCCGTTGCAGCGCGCGGATGAACGGCGCCTGCTGCCCGTCGTCGTTACTCATCAAAATGCTGAGCTTGCGCGGCGCCTGGGTGCCGCGCGCGTCGTCGCTCGCCATCGCGACGGGTGCGCTCGCCGCGAGCAGCGCGGCGGCGGTGGCACCCGCCGCGACGGTGAACACGTGTTTCGTACCGAAGATGGCCATCTCGTCCTCCGTAGGCAAGAAGGTCCGCACGCCCGGGGGACATCGCACCCTGTGGCTCGACGACTCGGGTCTTGTGCGTGGAACGGGACCGGCCGTACGAAACCCGTCACCGACCCGACCGGACGGTCGAGTGAAATTCGGGTCGCACAACGTGTACGGAGGGGTGAATCGGACGGAATGCACCCTGCGATTCGACACGTGTCAGCCGGCGGATAGCGAAAATAAGGTCAACGGTCGGACATTGCAATGGGCGGAGCCGGGTGGTTCGTCCGGATGCGCACGCCGCGGCCGCGCCGACACCCCCCTCGCCCGGGTCTGGCCAAAGCCCTTTCCCCGAACGTAATCTGACGGATCATCAGCCAAGCCGACCGGCTCGGCCGGGTCGAGTGGGCGGAGCTGTGATGATCCTGGACGGCAAAACCGTGATCGTCTCCGGCGTGGGCCCGGGCCTCGGCCGCCGGGTGGCCCTGGCCGCCGCGCGCGACGGCGCCAACGTGGTGCTCGGTTCGCGGACCGAGGCCAACCTGGTCAAGGTCGCCGAGGAGATCGATCCCACCGGCAAGCGGGTCGCCTGGGCGGTGACCGACATCACCGAGCACGAGACCTGCCGGGCCCTGGTCGACCTCGCGGTGGAACGCTTCGGCACGGTGGACGGTCTGGTCAACTGTGCGGCGCTGGACACCGTGTTCGGCGGGCTGGAGGCGACCGACTTCGCCGACCTGCGCCGGGTGGTCGAGGTCAACCTGGTCGGCAGCCTGGCGATGACCAAGGCCGCGCTGCCCGCGCTCAAGGCCGGCGGCGGCGCGGTGGTCTTCATCGCCACCCAGTCCCAGTTGGTCCCGCCGCCACAGGCGCCGCAGATGGCCTACGCCGCGTCCAAGGGTGGTCTCACCTCCGCCACCTACGCCCTGGCCCACGAGTTGGGTCCGCACCGGATCCGGGTCAATTCGGTGGCCCCGGGCTGGATGTGGGGCCCGCCGGTGGAGGGCTTCGTGAACTACCAGGCGCAGGCCGCCGGAGTGCCGGCCGCGGAGGTGCTCGCCGACCTCGTGGCGCCGATGGCCCTGCCCGAAATGGCCACCGACGCCGACGTGGCCGAGGCCGTCGTCTTCTTCCTCTCGGACCGCGCCAAGGCCATCACCGGCCAGATGCTTCTGGTCAATGCGGGCCATGTGGTCCGGTAGCCGCCCCACGCGCGCCACCTCTGGAATTCAACATCATTTCGGTCAAAACGTGCTCAAGCACCACACGTGACACGCCATCTCTTCCCAGGTGTCATCCGAAAAGATCACCGCACGGATAACCAGCCCGTATCGGGGGCAGTAAACCCGCCATGTTGGGCCTGCCGAACACCATCCAAGCGCTTCTTTTCGACCTCGACGGGGTCTTGACCCAGACCGCCAAGGTGCACGGCGTCGCCTGGAAGGAGATGTTCGACCGATACCTGCGCGAACGCGACGGCGCCGACTTCACCCCGTTCGACCCCAGACGCGACTACGACACCTACGTGGACGGCAAGCCCCGCCTGGACGGCACCCGCTCCTTCCTGGAGTCGCGCGGCATCGAACTGCCGACGGGCGACGAGGGCGACCCGCCCGGGTCGTTCACCCTGCACGGGTTGAGCAACGCCAAGAACGACCTGGTGTTGCGGCTGATCCACGACCGGGGCGTGGAGGTCTACCCCGGTTCGGTGCGCTACGTGCACGCCGCACGCGCGGCGAAGCTGCCCAGCGCCGTGGTGTCCTCCAGCGCGAACTGCGAGGACGTGTTGCGCGCGGCGGGCATCCACGACCTGTTCGACGCGATCGTGGACGGCGTGGTGGCCAAACGCGACGGCCTCGCGGGCAAGCCCGCGCCGGACACCTTCCTGGCCGGCGCGAAGGCCCTGGGCGTGGCCCCCGCGCACGCGGCCGTGTTCGAGGACGCGTTGGCCGGCGTCGCGGCCGGCCGGGCCGGCGACTTCGGGCAGGTGATCGGCGTGGACCGGGTCGGTCAGGCCGAAGAGTTGCGCCGACACGGCGCGGACGTGGTCGTCGCGGATCTCGACGAACTCCTCGACCCCGCGCCCGGCGACCGGGCGGGCGGACGGACCTCGGCGGAAGGCACGGCATGAGCACCGGAAACCCCTACACGATCGAGCCGTGGGGGATCACCGAGCAGACCCTGGACCTGGACCACCTGCCCCAGTCCGAGTCGGTGTTCGCGCTCTCCAACGGCCACATCGGCCTGCGGGCCAACCTCGACGAGGGCGAACCGCACGGCCTGCCCGGCACCTACCTCAACGGCGTCTTCGAACTGCGCCCGCTGCCCTACGCCGAGGCCGGATACGGCTATCCCGAGTCGGGCCAGAGCGTCATCAACATCACCAACGGCAAGATCATCCGGCTCCTGGTCGACGACGAGCCGTTCGATCTGCGCTACGGCCAGACCCAGGACCACGAACGCTCGATCGACTTCCGCGAGGGGGTCCTGCACCGCCGCGCGTTGTGGACCTCACCGGCCGGCCGGACCGTCCGGGTCACCTCCAAGCGGCTGGTCTCGCTCACCCAACGCTCGATCGCCGCGATCGAGTACGTGATCGAACCGATAGACGGCCCGGCCCGGATCGTGCTCCAGTCGGAGCTGGTCACCAACGAGGAACTGCCGCTGCCGAACGCCGACCCGCGCGCCGCCGCCGTCCTGGAGGCGCCGCTGCGCGCCGAGGAGCACACGCACAACGGCACCAAGGCGATCCTGGTGCACCGCACCGAGCACAGCGGACTGCGCGTCGCGGTCGGCATGGACCACGAGGTCGACGGCCCCGAGGGCATGTACGTGGAGCCCGAGAGCGCCGCCGACCTGGCCCGCTTCAGCGTGACCACGCTGCTCGACCGCGGGCAGAAGTTGCGAATCGTGAAGTACATCGCCTACGGCTGGTCCTCCACCCGCTCGCTGCCCGCGCTGCGCGACCAGGTCGCCGCCGCGCTGACCGCCGCGCGGTACACCGGCTGGCACGGGCTGGTCGACGAGCAGCGCGGCTACCTCAAGCAGTTCTGGGACAACTCCGACATCGAGGTCGAGGGCGACGTCGAGCTGCAACAGGCCGTGCGGTTCGCGATGTTCCACGTGCTCCAGGCGGGTGCCCGGGCCGAGGAGCGGGCCATCCCGGCGAAGGGGCTGACCGGACCCGGATACGACGGGCACTGCTTCTGGGACACCGAGGTGTTCGTGCTGCCGGTGCTCACGTACGGGCTGCCGCACGCGGTCGCGCAGGCGCTGCGCTGGCGGCATTCGACGCTGCCGCTGGCCCGCGAGCGCGCCGCCCAACTGGGCCTGGCCGGCGCCCTGTTCCCATGGCGGACGATTCGCGGCGAGGAGTGCTCCGGCTACTGGCCGGCCGGCACCGCGGCGTTCCACATCGGCGCGGACATCGCGGTCGCCGTCGCGCGTTACGTGCGGGCCACCGGTGACCGGGACTTCGAGCGCGACTTCGGCCTGGAGATCCTGATCGAGACGGCCCGGATGTGGCGCTCGCTCGGCCACCACGACGCGGCCGGCCGGTTCCGGATCAACGGCGTGACCGGCCCGGACGAATACAGCGCGCTCGCCGACAACAACGTGTTCACCAACCTGATGGCACAGTCCAACCTGTTGGCCGCCGCCGACGCGGTGGCACGCCACCCGCACGAGGCCCGCGCGCTGGAGGTGAACAGCGAGGAGACCGCGAGCTGGCGCGACGCGGCGCACGCGATGTACGTCCCCTACGACGAGGACCTGGGGGTGCATCCGCAGGCCGACGGCTTCACCAAGCACCGGATGTGGGACTTCGAGAACACCCCGCCGGACCACTATCCGCTGATGCTGCACTACCCGTACTTCGACATCTACCGCAAGCAGGTGGTCAAGCAGGCCGACCTGGTACTGGCCATGCAGGTGCGCGGCGACGCGTTCACCGACGAGCAGAAGCGCCGCAACTTCGACTACTACGAGGCGTTGACCGTGCGCGACTCGTCCCTGTCGGCCTGCACCCAGGCGGTCCTGGCGGCCGAGGTCGGCCACCTCGAACTGGCCCTGGACTACACCGCCGAAGCCGCCCTGATGGACCTGCACGACCTGGCCAAGAACACCAAGGACGGCCTGCACATGGCCTCCCTCGCAGGCACCTGCATGGCGCTGGTCGCGGGCTTCGGCGGGCTGCGCGACCACGGCGAGTGCATGTCGTTCAAGCCGCGCCTGCCGATCGGCCTGACCGGGCTGGCCTTCTCGCTGTCGGTGCGCGGCGCCCGGCTGCGGGTGCAGACCACCCACGAGCAGACCACGTACACGCTGCGCGAGGGCGACGAGCTGCCGTTCCTGCACCACGGCGAGAAGCACGTGCTGATCCCGGGCAAGTCGATAACGCTGAACATCCCCCCGCTCACCCGGGACACCCCGCCCCGCCAGCCCGCGGGCCGCGCCCCGGTGCATCGCCAGGGCGCCCCCGACACCCACGCCACGGGCCCGAGCCCGAGCTGACCGACCTGCCGGCCGAGCCCGCGGACTCGGCCGGCGATCATCCCGGCCGCACCGATGCCGCCCCCGAACCCCTGGCCTTCACGTCAACGTCAAGGTCTACCGTTTCGGACATGCGCATCGGAGAACTGGCGGAGCGCGCGGGGACCAGCACCCGAACCCTGCGCTACTACGAGGAACGCGGTCTGCTGTCCGCTCGGCGCAACAGCAGCGGGTACCGCGACTACGACGAGGACGACGCCCGACTGGTCCGCGAGATCCGCGCGCTGCTGGGCATCGGCTTCGATCTGGAGGAGACCCGCCCGTTCGTGGAGTGCCTGCGCGCCGGGCACGACGCGGGCGACGAGTGCCCCGCGTCGGTCGCGGTCTACCGACGCAAGCTCGCCGAGGTCGACGCCTGCATCGACCGCATGCAGGGCATCCGGGCCCATCTGGTCGCCCAGCTCGACCAGACCGAAAGCGCGCACGCCGCCGGCGAGCGCGCCGACCGGCCCACCACCCCGGCCGCCTTCGCCGCCGCCACCCTGCCCGACCCGCCGGAGCCCCGCTGCGCGCTGACCACCGGCCCGCTCACCAAGGAGTCCCGATGACCACGAACGTCCACGACGCCACCGATGCCGACTTCGACACCGCGGTGCTGCGCGCCGACCGGCCGACCCTGGTCGAGTTCACCGCCGAATGGTGCGGGCCGTGCCGTCAGATGGCACCGGTGCTGGAGCAGATCGCGATCGAGGAGCCGGGCCTGGCGGTGGCCAAGCTCGACGTCGACCGCAACCCGGCCGTCGCCGCCCGCTACGGCGTGTTGTCCATGCCGACCTTCATGGTCTTTCAGGGCGGCGAGCCGGTACGACAGTTCGTCGGGGCGCGGCCCAAGCGCCGGATCCTGGCCGAACTCGCGGGCGTGCTCGGGGAGAACCCGGCCGTCGCGGGGTAACTTGCCGAAATGACCAGCGCCCACCGGATCACCATCACCACCGACTACGGACTCGCCGACGGCTTCGTGGCCGCGTGCCACGGCGTGATCGCCGGCCTGGCACCCGCCGTACCGGTCGTGGACGTGACCCACCTGGTGCCACCCGGGGACGTGCGCCGCGGCGCGTTGGTGCTGGCCCAGACCGTGCCGTGGTTCCCGCCGGGCAGCGTGCACATCGCGGTGGTCGATCCCGGCGTGGGCACCGCGCGGCGGGCGCTGGTGCTGCGCGCGGGCGGCCATCTCCTGGTCGGGCCGGACAACGGCCTGCTCCCGTGGGCCGCGCAGGCGCTGGGCGGCATCGAGGAGATCCGCGAGATCACCAACCCGGCGCTCACCCTGGCGAAGGTCTCCCGGACCTTCCACGGCCGGGACGTGTTCGCGCCGGTCGCCGCCCACCTCGCGCTCGGCACGCCGCTCGCCGAGGTCGGCCCGCCGGTGGGCGACCCGGTCGAGCAGACCGCCCCGGCGCCCGGCGAGGTGCTCACGGTCGACCACTTCGGCAACGTGCAACTCGCTTACACGCCGGCCGAGTTCGCCGGCGTCGACGTGTTGCGGGTCGAGGTGGGCGAGCGCACCTACCCGGTTCCCCTGCGCGGCACCTTCGGCGAGGCGCCCGCCGGGGAACTGGTCGGCTATCAGGACTCGGCGGGGCTGCTGGCCATCTCGGTCAACGGCGGCGACGCGGCCCGGCTGCTGGGCGTGCGGGCCGGGGACCGGGTCGGCGTCTCGGCCGCCACGTGAATTCGGCCGCTACTTGAGGTTCGGCTGCTGGTTCTCGAACCACACCTGGTCCAGGGCCGCCTTGCAGCTGTCCCCGGTTCCACAGGTCAGCGCGACGTCGTTCGAACCCTCGTTGAGCTGCACCATGTTCCAGGTGCCGGTGACGCTGGTCGCCGTGCCGTAGTTCTTGAGCCGCACCTTGTTCGAGGTGTCCTTGCCGTTCACCCGGATCGACAGGTTCTGCTGCTCGGTGCCCGCGTTGAGGAACTTCACGGCCAGGTAGTAGGTGCCCTTCTTGGGTACCTCCACCTTCCACGTGATGGTCGACCCCGGCGCCGACATGTCCAACATGCCCTTGCCCGAGGAGTTGGGGACACCGGGCACCGCGACCGCGCCCCCGCTCGGCGAGGCGTCCTCCGCCTCCAGCACGGCGAACTTGCCGCCCGGTGCCGTGGACGGCGCGCTGGAGGGCGGCGCGCTCTGCGACTGGGGCGGGGAGCTGGGACCGCCGCTCGCGGTGGTCGGCGACGCCTTCTCCTTCTTGTCGCCGTCGCCGCGCGTCAACAACACACCGGCGACCACCGCGATCACGAGCACGATCGCCACCGCCGCACCGATCACCGCGCCGCGACCGCCGCCGGCGCCGCCGCCCGTGCTCGGCGGCGGGGAGTGCGGCGGGGACTGCGCGCCACCGTGTTCGTGCTGGGCCGGGATCGCCGCCTGGGGCTGGGTGTGCGCGGGGGGCTGCGCGTAATTCATCTGCCCGACCTGCACGTATTGCGGCATCATGCGATTGGCGGAAGAACCGTACGCACCGGTTGTCCCTGTCCCCTCGGCCGCTTCCTCACCCGGCGCCGGCCGATAGAGGTACCCGTACGGGTCTTCAGGTTCACCGTTGGTACCCGCCGTCATCGGGTAGTCCTCCCTACGTGCGCCAGGCCAGGCTTTGCCAATATCAGGCATCACACTAACGGGCGACGGGTAGGGCAAGTGGCGTTGTCCGCGTGACGGGACTGTCACGAAAAGGCCCTACTGATGCGTATGGCGACCGCTCGTACACCCACTCACAGCCCGTTCGCGCCCCCGGCGCACGGCCCCGACCGGCCGGCCACGCGGTGACCGAATTCACCCGAGACGCCCAATAGATCCACCATCGTGGAGTGGCCCGCACAGGCGTCGGGTCCGACCGGCCATCCGGCCCCGCTCAGCCCGCCCGACGCTGGGCCCGGTCGCGACGCCGCTTGTTCGCGTACATGTGTTCGTCCGCGATCCGCAGCAAGTCCTCGGGTTCGGCGGCCTCCTCCGCCCAGCCGATCCCGAAGCTCGCGCCCTCCAGCGGCACCGCCAAGCCCTCGGCCGGGATCGGCACGGACAACGCGCGGCGCAGCCGCACCGCCATCTCCTCCGCCTCCTCGCGCCCGATCCCGTCGGCGAGCACGACGAACTCGTCGCCGCCGAGCCGGGCCACCGTGTCGCCCTCGCGCACCGCGGCGGTGAGCCGCTCGGCGACCGCCTTGAGCACCACGTCGCCGATGTGGTGGCCGAAGTTGTCGTTGATGTGCTTGAACCCGTCCAGGTCGCAGAACAACAGCGCGACGCCGCGACGCTCGGCGGCGGGCGGCTCGTCCACGACCACGACCGCGCCCTCGGGGATGCTCAGGATCGCGCCGGCGGGCACCGCCCACTCGTCCGCGTACGGCTCGCGCACCTCGCCGACCGCCCCGACCGCCGCAGTCGCAGCGGCCGGGACCGGGACCGGCGCCGCGTCGGGCAGCGCGGCGCCCGGGCCGAACCGCGCGGCCAGCCTGGCCCGCAGCTCGCGCCCGTTCGGCAGGCCGGTGAGCGGATCGTGGCTGGCCTCGTGCACGAGCGCCTGTTCGCGCTGCTTGCGATCCTCGATGTCCTCCACGTGGGTCAACCCGAACCGCAGGTCGCCGAGCCCGTCCGCGACCTGCGAGGTGCGCAGCGAGACCCACCGATACGTACCGTCGCTGCGTGCCAGACGCAGCTCGGTACAGCCCGCCACCGGCACCGTCCCGCCCAGGTGCCCGGCGAGCAGCGGCCGATCCTCCGGGTGCGCCAACGCGCCCAGCCCGAGCCGCTTGAGCACCGGCGCCGGGTAGCCCAGCATCCGGCACAACGCGTCGTTGGCCCGCAGCAGTTGGCCCTGTTCGTGCCCGCGCACACCGGTCATCACCATGCCGCTGGGCGCGTACTCGAAGGCCTGCCGGAAGCTCTCCTCGCTGGCCCGCAACGCCAACTGCTCGCGCTCCAGGCGGGCCACCGCGCGCTGCATGTCGCTGCGCAGCCGCGCGTTGTCCACCGCGATCGCCGCCTGCGCGGCGAACATGCCCAGCACCTCGCGCCGCCAGGGGGCGGGCCGCAGCCCGTCCACCGGCAGGTCCACCGACAACACGCCGACCAGATCGCCCTCGGGCGTGTGCAGCGGCGCGAGCAGCGCGTCGCGTGGATGCCACGCCTCGGGATGGTCCCCGATCGGCAGGTCCGGTATCCAACTCGGGACGTCCCCCACGTCGGCCAGCCCCGAGCGGTGCCCGAGAAAGCGCAGCGGTCCCCACGGCTCGGCGGCGGCCAGGATGCGATCCCAGCCCTCGCGCGAACCGATCTGGCCGGCCATCGCCTTGCGCAGCTCGTCGTTGCCGGCCACCGCCGCGACCTCGAGGTCGCCGTCGGCGCGGACGAGATTGACCGCAGCGACCCCGAACCCCAGGCCCGAAACCACGCCGTCGACGACGGCTTGCAGGGTGTCCTTGAGATCGCGCGTGGCGTTCAGGTCGGCGACGACGCGGTTCAAAAGGCGCAAAGTCGCCAACCGGACGTGGGTCTCCGTCTCGGCTGTCATGGGTCTCCCCCAGGGGTCGACGCCGGTGTCTTCTGAACAGATATCGTCCGTTTACCAGAGAAACTGAATCACAGCGGGCTTCGAATTGGCGACGTTCCGTCATCGATCAGACTGTCACTGTGAGCCACCTCACGCTTCATACCGTATCGAGTCGGACCGCCGAGCCGCCCCGGAATCGCCCCCTCCGCCGGCATCCACCGCGCATCGTACGAGGCGGGAGCCCATTTTCGGGAACTAACCCCAGGGTTCGCCGAGTCGACCTGACGACCAATCAGATTCCCCGCAGGCCGTTCGCTATGCGTCAGCGAGCTGAGGCACAGTCGATCCGGAGCAAGATCACCGGCCGCTCTTCCCAGTGGGCATGCGAAGTCCCTACGGTACGTCCGTCAGGTTTCCGTACGATCTTGCGCGCGCGTCGCACGGGCCGATACGGCGAACACAACGGCGCGTCGAACGACGGGGGTGGGGCGATGACCGGTCTGGTCGTCGGGGAGGTCTTCGCGAACGCGGCCCGCGCCGTCCCGGACCGAACCGCGGTCGTGCTCGGCGAGCGCTCGCTGACGTTCGCCGAACTGGACGCGGCGGCGGAACTCGGCCTGCGCCGGCTGCTCGCCCTGGGTCTGGCGGCGGGCGACCGGGTCGGCTGCGGCCCGATCTCGGCCGGCGCGGGCATCGCGGCGGTACCGCTGTTCGCCGCCCTCGCCCGGCTGGGGGCGGTGCTGGTGCCCGCCGACCCGGAAGATCCCGACGGGTACGCACCCGCCCTGGTCCTGGACTCGGCCGAACAGGCCGACGCGCTGATCGCCGACCTGGACGACGAGGACCCCGAGGACCTGCCGGAGCCGGCCGACGTCGAGCCGACCGAGACCGACCCGTGCCTGATCGCCCCGGCCGGCACCCGCGGCGCGTCGTTGTCGCACCGCGTGCTGGTGCTGCGCTCGCACCCGGGCGCGCTCGCCGAGTCGCGCGGGACGCACGTGCTCGCGGCCGACCTGGCCGACGGCCGGACCTGGACGCTCGCACTCGCCCAGTGGCACGCCCGGGACACCCTGGTCCTGGTGCCCGGCGGCGATCCGACCGCCCTGCGCGCGGCGGTGCGCGAACACGCCGCCACCCGGCTCACCGCCGCACCCGCGGTGTGGCGGGCGCTGGCCGAGACCGAGGCCGAGCAGCCCGCCGACGACGAGACGCTGGACACCCTGCGGTTCGCCGACACCGAGCCGACCGAGGCCGCGGTGCTCGCGGACATCGCCCGGATCGCGCCGAACGCATGTGTGCGGGTCGTGCACGACACGCCCGAGACCGGCCCGCTCACCGCGCTGTCCGGCCCCGAGGTGTTCGCCCACCCGGGCGCCTGCGGGATCCCCGGCCCGCTGCACTATGTCGCGCTGGACCCGGACGGCGAGATGTGCGTGCGCGGTCCGCTGTTGTTCGACGGCTACGCCGACGACCCGAAGGCCACGGCCGAGGTGCTCGCCGACGGCTGGTACCGCACCGGCGACCTGGCCGTGCTCGACGAGGCCGGCGGCGTGCTGACGGTGACCGGCCGGGCGGCCGAGCTGATCCGGGTCGGCGCCCACACGGTGGGTCCGGGCGAGGTGGAACGGGTCCTCAAGGCCCACCCGGACGTCCGGGACGTCGCGGTCATCGGCCTGCCGCACCCCACCGACGGCCGGCTGCTCGGCGCCGTGGTGGTCGCCGAGGACCCCGCCCGGGTCCCGGGCCCGGGAGCGCTGCGCACCGCGTGTGCGGAGGCCGGCCTGGCCGAGTACAAGCACCCGGTGCGCGTCTTCTACGCCGACGAACTGCCCTCCGGCGCCGGCCGCCGCGAGGACCTGGCCCGGGAGATCACGGCGGGCCGCTGACGGGTCCGGGGCGCCGCGCGGGAAGGGCGGATCCCGGCCCCGGCGTCCGGGCCGCATACCCTGGATCCGTGTCCCAGACCCCGCCGCCGCCCGTCGACGAAGCCGCCTTCAAGGCCGCGATGTCCCGATTCGCCGCCGGCGTGGTGCTGCTCACCGCCGTCGAGGGCGACCCCGAGGACGGCGGCCCCGTGGACGACGTGGGGATGACCGCGACCGCGTTCATGTCGGTGTCGCTGGACCCGCCGCTGGTGCTGATCAGCCTGCGTCGCGAGGCCCGGATGCGCGACGTACTGGACGAACAACCGCTGTGGGCGGTGTCGCTGCTCGCGCAGAGCCAACGACACGTCGCCGGCCGCTTCGCCATCCCGGGCCGGATCAGCGACCGGCTGATGTTCGCCGACATCCCGCACCGCCGCGGCCCGATCACCGGCGCCGCGCTGGTCGGCGGCGCCCTGGCCACCCTGGAGTGCCGCACCCACCGGGTGGTCGAGGCCGGCGACCACGTCCTGTTCGTCGGCGAGGTGCTCGCCGTGGAAATGCCCAGCCCGGAAGGCCCGCCCCTGCTGCACTTCCGGGGCCGCTACCAGGGTCTGGGCTGAGGCCGCAGCACGCTCACGGCCGCGGCCCCGGGCGCATCAGGCCGTCCGCGGTCACCGAGGCCACCAGGCGACCGTCCCGGGTGAACACCCGGATCCGCCCGTGCATGCGACCGTCGCCCGCGTACTCGCTCGCGCAGCGCAGCAGCAGCCACTCGTGCGCGGAGAAGTCCTCGTGGAAGGTGATGTTCTGGGCCAGCGCCACCGACATCGAGCGCCCGCCGCGCCGCTCGATCTCGGCGCGCGGATACGGCCGCAGCGCCACCGGGCCCAGGAAACCCTCGGTCGTCCAGGCCAGGACCGCCCGGGCCATGGTCGCGGTGTCCTCGACCCCCACGCACCGCGTCCACAGGTCCAGGCGCGGCGGCCCGGCCAGTTCCGGAGCCAACGCGTCCGCCCCGCCCACCGTGCGCACCTCCCACGGCAACATCGGCACCGACAACTCGGCGCAGTCCTCGGGCCCCGGCACCCGCGCCGGCAACGGGTCGGCGTGCCGCACCAATTCGGGTCCGCGCACGCCGAGCGTCACGAACGCCCGGTAGTGCTCGTGCGCGCCCTGCCGAAAGCCCACCTGGAGCATCGCCGCGGACCGGCCCTGGTGCAGCCGCTCGACTCGCACCCGCACCGGCTCGGCCGGATCGCCGGCCCGGGGAAACACGCCCTGGAGCGTCTGCACCGCCATGTGCGGGACCACCCGTTCGGCCGCCACCACGGTCTGCGCCAGCACTTGCGCGCCGAGCGTGCGCGGGATCGGGGTCACGATGTTGCGCGCCCCGAAGGTGACCACCGCGCCGGGCCCACCCGGGTCCGCGGGCCCCACCGGCGCCAACTCCAGCGCGTCCACCAGGTCTTCCGTCGCGATGCTCGGCCACATCGACACTCCACCAGCCATGCGCGCATGATCGCAGCCCGCCGAACCGCCGCCCGCACCGCCCCTGACGGCCCGTCAGTTCTGCGGTGGGTCAGCGCCGCGCACCCTTTCCGGTGAACTTCACGACCAGCGACACCAGGAACGCGGCGACCGCGATGCTGATGATCCACCGGAGCCAGTCGACCCCCCTGGTCTCCTCGACCCCCAGCCCGGCGGCGATGCCGTAGCCGATCAGCGTGCCCACGATGCCCACCGCCATCGTGGCCAGGAAGCCGATCTTCTGCCTGCCGGGAAGAAAGAGCCGGCCCAGCGCGCCGATGATGACCCCGGCGATGATCAAACCAACGAATGTCACGGGTTCCTCCACGGACGGCGGCACGCGTACGGACCACATCAGTCCGGACTTTTCCGGACAGGTGTCTCCTGTTCCCCACGATCACCACGCGTTAACGCGAACACACCCGAGCCCCAAAGCCCTAAGGTGGTTGCGCCTGCCGGGTGGCCACGGTGCAAAATGGTCCGGTACACGCCCCGATAGCTCAGTTGGCCAGAGCACGCGCCTTGTAAGCGCGGGGTCGTCGGTTCGAACCCGACTCGGGGCTCACCAGGGGCCGCCATCCGCGAGACGCGGACGGCGGCCCGTTCGTCTCTCCGGACGCGTACCCGCCGTCGATCAGCGGCGCAGGTCCGGCGCCGGGCCGGTGGAGGCACGGACGACCAGCTCGGGGCGGTAGATCAGTTCGGTACGCGGCGCCCGGCCGCCGCCGATCTCGTCGAGCAGCGCGCGCACCGCCGCCGCACCCATCGCCTGCACCGCCTGGCGCACCGTGGTCAGCGGCGGATCGGTGAACGCCACCAGCGGCGAGTCGTCGTAGCCCACCACCGAGACGTCCTGCGGCACCCGCAATCCGCGCTCGCGCGCCGCCCGCACCGCGCCGAGCGCCATCAGGTCGCTGCCGCACACGATCGCCGTCGCACCCCGCGCCAGCAGCGCGCCCGCCGCGGCCTGCCCGCCCTCGACCGAGAACAGCGAACGCTCGATCCAGCCGTCCGCATCCAGGACCCCGAACCGCTCGGCGAGCCCGTGCCGGAAACCGGCGATCTTGCGCGCGGTGGGCACATACCGCTCCGGTCCGACCGCGAGCCCGATCGCGGTGTGCCGCAGCGAGGCCAGGTGCCCTATCGCCAACTCCACCGCGACCGCCTCGTCGCTGGAGATGAACGGCGCGTCCACCCCGGGCGCGAAGCCGTTGACGAACACCATCGGCAGGCCGCGCTCGACCAGGCGCAGGTAGCGGGACAGGTCGGCGCCCGAGTCCGAGTGCAGGCCGGAGACGTAGACGATCCCGGACACCCCGCGTTCCAGGAGCAGTTCGGTGTAGTCGTCCTCGGTGACCCCGCCCGGGGTCTGCGTGCACAGCACCGGCGTGTACCCGTGGTGCGCCAACGCCCGCTCGATGACCTGCGCGAACGCCGGGAAGATCGGGTTGTCCAACTCCGGGAGCATCAGCCCCACCAGGCCCGCGCTGCGCCGCCGCAGACGGGCCGGTCGTTCGTAGCCGAGCACGTCGAGGGCGGTCAGGACGGCCCGCCGAGTGTCGTCCGCGACTCCGGGTTTGCTGTTGAGCACCCGACTCACGGTCGCCTCGCTGACCCCTGCCTGCGTTGCGATGTCCGCCAACCGAGCCTTCATGCCCCGCAGCCTAGTGAGACTTTCAGCAGGATTTCGCAGGGCTTTGCGGGTCACGCAAAACATTTCGGACGATCCCGACCGCTCCGGACTGCTGACAGATCCCGTGCGCCCGGGTACGGTGATCGCAGTCCGTCAAGAATGGACTAGACCACTCGCCCAGCGCGACGCGGTCGTTCGGCACCGGGTACTTCACCCTCCACTCGGATCGTCCGGCACGTTCCTGCCGGTGGAAGGACACATCACCATGGCCACGGTCAGCTACAAGCAGGCGACCTGTACCTACAAGGGCGCCGAGCGCCCGTCCGTCAACGCGCTGGACCTGGAGATCGCCGACGGCGAGTTCCTGGTTCTCGTCGGCCCCTCCGGCTGCGGAAAGTCCACCTCCCTGCGCATGCTCGCGGGTCTCGAGGAGGTCACCGGCGGCTCGATCCACATCGGCGACCGCGAGGTCACCAACCTGGAGCCCAAGGACCGCGACATCGCGATGGTGTTCCAGAACTACGCGCTGTACCCGCACATGACGGTCGCCGAGAACATGGGCTTCGCGCTCAAGATCGCCGGCGTCGACAAGAAGCAGATCCGCGCGAAGGTCGAAGAGGCCGCGAAGATCCTCGACCTCACCGAATACCTCGACCGCAAGCCGAAGGCGCTCTCCGGCGGTCAGCGCCAGCGCGTCGCGATGGGCCGCGCGATCGTCCGTGAGCCGCAGGTCTTCCTGATGGACGAGCCGCTGTCCAACCTGGACGCCAAGCTCCGCGTGCAGACCCGTACCCAGATCGCCGGCCTCCAGCGCCGCCTGGGCATCACCACCGTCTACGTCACGCACGACCAGGTCGAGGCGATGACCATGGGCGACCGCGTCGCGGTGCTCAAGGACGGTCTGCTCCAGCAGGTCGACACCCCGCGCAACATGTACGACCGCCCGGCCAACGTGTTCGTGGCCGGCTTCATCGGCTCGCCCGCGATGAACCTGATCGAGGTCGACCTCGCCGAGGACGGCATCCGCTTCGGCGACGCGGTCGTCCCGGTCTCCCGCGAGGCCCGCGAGGCGGCGGTGGCCGAGGGCGCCAAGAAGGTGACCCTGGGCGTGCGCCCCGAGCACCTGAAGATCAACTCGGCCGAGGGCCTGAACAAGGACGCCAAGGGCCTCGCGGTCTCCGTGGACGTCGTCGAGGAGCTCGGCTCGGACGCCTTCGTCTACGGCTCGGTCACCATCGACGGCGAAACCAAGCCCCTGGTCGTCCGCGTCCCCGGCCGCGACGTCCCGGAAAAGGGCGGCGTCCTCCACGTGGTCCCGACCGTCGGCGAAACCCACCTCTTCTCCACCAAGTCCGGCGAACGCCTGCACGACTGATCCACCACCCCCTCGCCCCCGACCCCCCCCCCACCCCCACCGGGGTAGGTGGGGGGGTCGGGGGCGAGGCGCGTTCGGACTACATGCCGGAGGGCCGGGCGGGCGGGTGAGGTCGGGTCGCGGGTGTTGCGGGCCGGTCGGTCGGGGGCGAGTGGTGGTCTGGGTCGCGGGCGCGGGTCGGGGCGGGTCGTGAATCGGGGCCGATGTCCGGTCGGGGTCGTGAAGCGGGCGAGCGGTGGTCCGGGTTGCGGACGCGGCGACCAGGCAGACCGGGGCCGCAGGCGCGGCGGGCGGGCAAGCCCGAGTCGTGAGCCGGGCCGACACCTGCCCCGAGTCGTGAGCGGGGCGAGTGGGCGGCACGGGTCGCGGGTGCGGCGGGCAGGCGCCGGGTCGTGAGTCGGGCTGATGTCTGGTCCGGGTCGCGAGCGGGGCAAGCCGGTGGGGGGTGTTTGTGGGCCGAGCCCGACACCCCAGGCGAGGTTGTGGACCTTGCTCCGCTTTGACTCACACCGTCGTTGTGGTGGTCAGGCCGTGAGGGCGGCTTCGTATTCGACCGGGCTGAGGTAGCCGAGGCTGCTGTGCAGTCTGCGCAGGTTGTACCAGGATTCGCTGTACTCGAAGACCTCGTGGTGGGCGGCGGCCCGGCTGCGCCAGCGCCGGTCGACCCCGAGTTCGCTTTCGAGGGTGACGAAGAAGGACTCGGCGAGTGCGTTGTCCCGGCACCGGCCGGTCTGTCCGACGGACGATCGGCTGCCGAACTCGGCAGTGAGCGCGGCGAATTCACTACCGGTGTTTCCAGGTGTCCGCCAAAGTGGATCAAGCCCGGTCGCGAACGCGGCGGGCAGGCGGGCGGCGGTCACGGGCCGAGTCCGACACCTGACCCGAACTCGCGAGCGCAGCAAGCTGGTGAGCAGCAGTCGCAAGCCGGGCCCGACACCCGGGGCGAGGTCGCGAGCGCAGCGGGCAGGCGGGCGGCGGTCGCGGGCTGGGCCGGACGTCCGAGCCGAAGTCGTGAGCGGAGCGAGTGGGTGGGCGGTGGTCGCGGGCCGGGCCCGAGACCCGGGCCGAAGTCGTGAGTGGAGCGAGTCGGTGAGCGGCGGTCGCGGGCCGGGCCGGACGCCCGAGCCGAAGTCGTGAGCGCCGCAAGCGTGCCGGCGCGAAACGTAAGTCGGGCCCGACACCTGGGGCGAGGTCGCGAGCGTAGCGAGCGGGTGGGTGGTGGTCGCGGGTCGGGCCCGAGACCCGGGCCGAAGTCGTGAGTGGAGCGAGCCGGTGAGCGGCGGTCGCGGGCCGGGCCGGACGCCCAAGCCGAAGTCGCGAGCGCAGCAAGCGTGCCGGCGCGAAACGCACGCCGAGCCCGACACCTGGGGCGAGGTCGCGAGCGCAGCGAGCGGGTGGGCGATGGTCGCGGGTCGGGCCCGAGACCCGGGCCGAAGTCGCGAGCGCAGCGGGCAGGCGGTCGGCGGTCGCGGGCCGGGCCGGACGCCCGAGCCGAAGTCGCGAGCGGAGCGAGCCGGTGGTCCCAGATCGTGGGCCCGACCCCACACCCGAGCCGGGGTCGTGAGCGGAGCGAGCGGGGTGGGCGGCTTTCGGCGATGCAACGCTGCTTTTTATTGGGCGCCTTCGGCGCCGGCTCGCGAGGCACCACTTTTTTGCTCCGTCGCAGGCTCCTCCACAAAAAAGTGGCCCCTCGCTCGTGACTTCGTGT
>NZ_JBEXUX010000049.1:0-78353 GCF_040629175.1 Embleya sp. NPDC005971
CGCTCCGCCGTTGCCGGCGCCTTTCCCGCCGAGCAACGCCCGCGTCTCGCCGGGGGACCCAGGGTTCCCGGCCGCCGGTGACGGTGGGACCGGGCCGATCTCCGCCGGTCCACGCCGACCGTTTAGCACAAGGCCACCCGCGCCCGACCCGACCAAGACGCATCGCGCGTTGCAACGGCCCGGCCCACTCGGGAAGGCTCCCCGGCGAACCTGACCGGGCGGCCCTCCCGCGGCCACGACTGAGCCGATCCGCACACCCCGATGTCCCGCCGTCCCGACCGCGGCTCTACTCCGGTGCGCGTGCCGCGTGCCAGTCGTGGGTGTCGGTCAGGTTGGCGCCCGCCTGGCGGGCGGCCCGGATCGGGTCGCGGTCGCGCAGCGCGCGCAACAGGTCCTCGTGGCCGGCCGGGTTCGCGCCCTGGTAGTCGGGATCGTCCCAGGAGCCGGCCACCGACGCGCGCACCGGCCCGGCCAGGTTGCGGTACAGCTCGGCCAGCAGGGGATTGTGCGCCGCGTCGGCGATGCCCAGGTGGAACTCCCAGTCCGCGGCGATCCACGCCTCGTAGTCGCGCGCGTCCCACGCGGCCCGGCGCCGGCGCAGCGCGTCGTCCAGGCCGGTCAGGTCGGCCTCCTCGGCGCGGATCGCCGCGAGCCGAGCGGCCTGGAGGTCGAGCGCCTGGCGGACCTCCAGGACCTGGCCGATATCGCTGCCGCCGTACAACCGCTCGACGGCGCCGGAGAGTTCGCTCACCGCGCGGACGTACGTGCCGTCGCCCTGGCGGACGTCCAACAGGCCCGCGTGGGCGAGCGCGCGGACCGCCTCGCGGACCGTGCCCCGGGCCACCTGGAGCCGGCTCATCAGTTCCGGCTCGGGCGGGATGCGGCTGCCCACCGGCCAGTCGCCGGAGGTGATGCGCTCGCGCAGCCGGGCGATCACCTCGGCGGACAGTGCCGGCCGGCGCACGGATTCGAGGCTGCTCATGCGCTCGGGCTCCTGACCTGGGACGTCGAATGGAGGAGGGGATCCGGAAGGGGTTGTCCACAGTACATCTGATGATTCGACGTCACACGCTGTCGTCGGTCGACTCGATCTGGACAGAATTCATCAGACGTCTTACCTTTGCGTCATGACTTCCGCAGCCCCCGTCACCGCCACGCTCCCGGCGTCGACCAGCGATGCGACCGGTCGCGCCCGGGCCGGGTGGCTGGCCGGCGTGGGCATCGTGCTGATCGCGTTCAACCTGCGGCTGGGCATCAGCAGCGCCGCCGCGCTCCTGGAGGCGCTGCGCGACGCGCTGGGCTTCGGCCCGGTGACCGCGTCGTTGTTGCCGACCCTGCCGACGCTCTGCTTCGCCGCCGCCGGGCTGACGGCGTCGCCGCTGGCGCGTCGGTTCGGTACCGAACGGGCCGTGCTGGTCGCGCTGTTCGCGCTCGCCGCGGGCCTGGGCATCCGGGTCGTGCCGAGCACGTGGGCGCTGCTGACCGGCACCGTCCTGGGCATGTCCGGCCTGGCCGTGGGCAACGTGCTGCTGCCGGCGCTGCTGCGCGCCCACTTCCCGCATCGGGTGTCGGTGCTGACCGGCGTCTACACCACGGTGATGGCTCTGGGCGCGACGCTGGCCGCGGCGGTGGCCGTGCCGGTCGCGAACGGGCTCGACTCGCCGTCGCTGGGGCTGGCCGTGTGGGCGCTGCCGGCCGTGATCGCGCTGCTGGTGTGGTCCCTGGTGCGGGCGCCGCACGCGCTCACCGCCGGCGGCGGTCCGGCCGCGCACGTATCGCCGTGGACGATGGCGCGCACCCGGTTGGGCAGGCTGGTCACCGCCTACTTCGCCCTCCAGGCGCTGAACTGCTACGCGCTGGTGGGGTGGTTGCCGACGCTGCTCTCCGACCAGGGCATGAGCCGCGGCGGGGCGGGTGCGATGTTGGCCGTCACCCAGGGCGCGGGCATTCCGGCGACGTTCGCGCTGCTGGCCTTCGTGCGGGCCACGGGGCGGCTGCGGCCCGCGTTCGTGGTGGTCTCGGTGAGCATGCTGATCGGCTTCGTCGGCCTGTTGGTCGCGCCGGTCGCGCTGCCGGTGTTGTGGGCCGCCGCGGTGGGCCTGGGCTTCTGTTCGTTCCCGCTGGTGTTGTCGGTGATCGGCGGCAGCGGCAGCGGCGCCGCGGAGACGACCGCGCTGTCCACCCTGGCCCAGTCGTTGGGCTACGCGGTGGCCGCGATCGGTCCCTTCGCGCTCGGCCTGATGCACGGCGCCACCGGCGGCTGGACGGTGCCGATGGCCGCGCTCGTGGTCACCGCCGTCGGCCAACTCCTGGTCGGCCTGGTCCTGTCCGGCAACCGGGGCACCGGGCCCGAGCAGCCGTCCGCCAAGTGAGTGCGCGCCGCGCGCGGGTGCCCTCGACGAGGAGCACCCGCGCGCGGCGGCGCGGTCGAACTACACGACCTCGGCCGCCGGTTGGGCGAACTGCGAGGCATACAGCCGGGCATACGCACCCTCGGCCGCCAACAGCGTGTCGTGCGTGCCCTGTTCGACGATCGAGCCGGACTCCATCACCAGGATTACGTCCGCGTCCCGGATGGTGGACAACCGGTGGGCGATCACGAAGCTGGTCCGGCCGCGGCGCAGCGAGTTCATCGCCTTTTGGATCAGCACCTCGGTGCGGGTGTCCACCGAACTGGTCGCCTCGTCCAGCACCAGGATCTGCGGCTCGGTCAGGAACGCCCGGGCGATGGTGAGCAGTTGCTTCTCGCCCGCGCTGAGATTGCCCGCCTCGTCGGCGAGCACCGTGTCGTAGCCGTCCGGCAGCGTGCGCACGAAGCGGTCCGCGTGGGTGGCCCGGGCCGCCGCGACCACCCGCTCGCGCGAGACCTCGCCGACCCCGTACGCGATGTTCTCCGCGATCGTGCCGCCGATCAGCCACGTGTCCTGGAGCACCATGCCGATCGGTGCGCGCAGGTCCTCGCGGGTCATCCCGGCGATGTCCACGCCGTCCACGGTGATCCGGCCGCCGGTCACCTCGTAGAACCGCATCAGCAGGTTGACCAGCGTGGTCTTGCCCGCGCCGGTGGGTCCGACGATGGCGACCGTCTGGCCCGGGTGCACCTCCAGGTCCAGGTCCTCGATCAGCGGCTTGGCCGGGTCGTACCGGAAGGAGACCTTCTCGAACGCGACATGCCCGCTCACCTTCTCGATCCGGGCGGCGGGCTCCGGGTCGGGGGACTGCTCCTCGGCGTCGAGCAGGGCGAAGACCCGCTCGGCCGAGGCGACGCCGGACTGGAGCAGGTTGGACATCGAGGCGACCTGGGTGACCGGCCCGTTGAACTCGTACGAGTACTGGACGAACGCCTGGATGTCGCCCAGCGTCATCGCGCCCGAGGACACCCGCAGTCCGCCGATCACCGCGACGAGCACGTAGTTGAGGTTGCCGACGAAGGCCATCGCGGGCTGGATCAGGCCGGAGATGAACTGGGCCTTGAAGCCGGCCGTGTACAACTGCTCGTTGTGCTTGTCGAACACCTCGGCGGATTCCCGCTGCCGACCGAACACCTTGACCAGCGCGTGCCCGGTGTACATCTCCTCGATGTGCGCGTTGAGCTTGCCGGTGCTCGACCACTGCTTGACGAACTGCGGCTGGGCGCGCTTGCCGATCGCCATGGTGACCAGGATCGACGTCGGCACGCTGACCAGTGCGACGAGCGCGAGCAGCGGCGAGATCCAGAACATCATCACCAGTACGCCGACGATCGTCAGCACCGAGCGCACGATCTGGCCCATCGCCTGTTGCAGGGTCTGCGCGATGTTGTCGATGTCGTTGGTGGTGCGCGAGAGCACCTCGCCACGCGGCTGCTTGTCGAAGTAGTTCAGCGGCAGCCGGGACAGCTTGGTCTCGGCGTCCTCGCGCAGCCGGTAGGTGGTGCGCTGGACGATGGTCGCGGTCAGTCGGCCCTGGGCGAAGGCGAACACCACCGAGCCGGCCACGACGGCGAAGGTGACCAGCAACAGGGTGCGTACGTGGTCGAAGTCGATGCCCTTGCCGCCGGCGACGCCGGTGTAGATCGCGTCGGTGGCCTTGCCGAGCAGGCGGGGGGTGAGCACCCCGAGGCCGACTCCCGCGATCCCGCAGACGAGCAGCGCGTACAGCCGGGCCCGCTCGGGCGCCATCATGCCCAGCAGGCGGCGGCTGGACGCCTTGAAGTGCATCGACTTCTCGGTCGGCGCGCCGCCCATCATGCGTGCCATGGGCGAACCGCCGACGGGCGGGCCGGGACGGCGTTTCGGGGTGGCCTCCTCGACCCGGTCGTCGGATGCGGTGGTCTCCTCGGTCGTGGTCACGCCGCCTCCTCCTCGGTGAGCTGGGACAGCACGATCTCGCGGTACGTGGCGTTGCCGGCCATCAATTCGCCGTGCGTGCCGGTGCCGACCACGCGGCCCTCGTCCAGCACCACGATGCGGTCCGCGTGCCGGATGGTGGCCACGCGCTGCGCGACGATCACCACGGTGGCCTGCGCGGTCTCGGCGGCCAGGGCCGCCCGCAGGGCCGCGTCGGTGGAGTAGTCGAGTGCGGAGAACGAGTCGTCGAACAGGTAGATCTCCGGCTTGACCACCAACAGCCTTGCGATCGCCAGGCGTTGCCGCTGGCCGCCGGAGACGTTGCCGCCGCCCTGGGCGATCGGCGCGTCCAGTCCCTCCGGCAGTGCCTCGACGAACGACCGGGCCTGCGCGGTCTCCAGGGCCCGCCACAGGTCCTCGTCTGTGGCGTCCGGGTTGCCGTAGCGCAGGTTGGAGGCGACGGTGCCGGAGAAGAGGTAGGGCTTCTGCGGGACCAGGCCCACCGTGCGCGACAGCAGCCCCGGTTCGAGTTCGCGGGTGTCCACGCCGCCGACCAGCACCGCGCCGGCGGTGACGTCCAGCAGGCGCGGGACCAGGCTCAGCAGGGTGGTCTTGCCCGCGCCGGTGCTGCCGATCACCGCGGTGGTCTCGCCGGGTCGGGCGACCAGGTCGATGCCGCGCAGCACCGGTTCCTCGGCGCCGGGGTAGCAAAAGCTCACGTCGCGCAGTTCGAGTCGACCGTGTGCGTGCAGCGCGGTCACCGGTGCCTTGGACACGGTCAGGCTGGTCTCGGTGTCCAGTACCTCGGTGATCCGGTCGGCGCAGACCGAAGCGCGCGGGATCATCATGGTCATGAAGGTGGCCATCATCACCGATGTCAGGATCTGCATCAGGTAGCTCAGGAAGGCGACCAGCGCGCCGATGTCCATCGCGTCGGAGCCGATCCGGTGGCCGCCGACCCACACGATCACGATCGCCGAGGTCTCCCACACCAGCAGGACCGACGGGTACATGAAGGCCATCAGCCGACCGAGCGAGAGCGACACGTCGCGGATCTCGGCGTTGGCGTCCGCGTACCGGGCCTGCTCGTGGTCGTCCCGGCCGAACGCGCGGATCACCCGGATCCCGGTGATCTGTTCGCGCATGATCCGGTTCACGTTGTCGATCCGGTCCTGGAGCACCCGGAACAGCGGCGGCATCGCGCGCACGATCCAGCCGACGGCCAGGATCAGCACGGGCACGATGATCAGGAACAACAAGGACATCGGGACGTCCTGGTTGACCGCCATCAGGATGCCGCCGAAGCACATGATCGGCGCGGACACCATCAGCGTGAGGGAGAGCAGGGCCAACATCTGGACCTGCTGCACGTCGTTGGTGGTGCGGGTGATCAACGACGGGGCACCGAACTCGCCGACTTCGCGTGCGGAGAAGGTCTGCACCCGGTTGAACACGGCGGCGCGGATGTCGCGACCCACGCCCATCGCGATCCGGGCGCCGAAGTACACCGCGATCGCGGCGCACACGATCTGGACCAGGGTGACGCCGACCATCGCGGCGCCGACCCGCAGGATGTAGCCGGTGTCGCCCTCGACCACGCCGTTGTTGATCAGGTCGGCGTTCAGGGTGGGCAGATACAGGGTGGCCAGTGTCTGCACCAGTTGCAGCAACACCACCAGGCCGATCGGCTTGGCGTACGGGCGCAGATGTGCGCGGAGCAGTCTGATCAGCACGAGGTCCTCTTCGAGTCGGGGGTGGACGGCCGACCCGAGGCGCCGGTCGTACACGGTCGCGGGAGTGGCCTCGTGCGGGGCGCCGGCCCGGAACGCGGGCCTGGGACGCGTCGCAAAGGCGGGTTCGCCCTTCGACGGTAGTGCCCTTCGACGAGGTGGTCGATGGGATTGCATCCATTGCCCGGCCGATGCCGAGGTGACCCGGCGGCGATCGAAGGGATGTGCATGACGGTTCTCCCCGAGTGTGGTTCAAGGTGCCGACCGCGGCCCGTCGACGTTCTTCGGACGGCATGCCGAAACCCTAGAACTTCAAGTCGACTTGAGGTCAAGGTCGACGGTCGGGGCGCGCCGATGCCCGCGGGTCGTCGGACGCCCGTTCGGCACCGTACACAGCGCGACGGCCTGCCCACCCCGAGGGGTGGGCAGGCCGTCGCCCGGCGCGGATGGTGGGCGTCAGTGGATCGCGACGAACGACTCGCTGACGTTCCACACCGCGAACTCGTCGCCGTGGTGGCCGCAGTCCGAGAAGTGAACGCCGGAGCTGGAGCGGTGACCGGCCACGAGGCCGTCGCCGTGCCCGCCCGCGCTCGCGGTGCCGGCGCCGACGAAGGCGAAGAGGGCGGCGCCGGCGATGGCGATCAACGAGGTGCGGATGCGCATTGTCATCTCCCATGAAGTGTGGGTATGCAGGACGTCATACAGATATCCGGAAAACCACATCAATATGGGGAATTTCGCCCATTAGGGGCGTGTCGTGCGCTCGTTACGACCCGTTCGGACCGTTGTCACTCGTGCACGAAGGTGAGCCAGTGCGCGTAACGGTCGTCCGTACCGGTGATCGCCCCGGTGTAGGCGGTCTGCAGCTTTCGGGTGATCGGACCGGCACCCACCTCGCGGTCGTCCAGCGAGGCCACCGGGACCACGCCCGCCGCGGTGCCGCAGACCAGGATCTCGTCGGCGGTGTACAGGTCCGAGCGGAGCAGGTTCTCCACGCGGACCGGCAGGCCCAGGTCGGCGGCCAGCGTGAGCACCGTGTCCTGGGTGATCCCGCGCAGCGCGCCGGCACTCGCGGGCGGCGTGTACACCACGCCGTCGCGCACCGTGAAGACGTTGGCCGCGCTGCACTCGCTGACGTAGCCGTCCGCGTTGAGCAGCAGCGCCTCGTCGTAACCGGCCCGCAGCGCCGCGGTCTTGGCCAGCGCCGCGTTGAGGTAACCGGCGGTGGCCTTGGCCGCGGGCGGCAGCGCGTTCGGGTCGTTGCGTCGCCACGAGCTGGTCGCCAGGCGGATGCCGCGCTCGGCCGACTCGCCGCCGAGGTAGGCGTGCCACTCCCAGCCCGCGATGCTCACCTCGACGGCCATCTCGGGCCGGAAGGCCGGGCCCATCTCGCCGTAGCCGATGTGCGCGAGATGGCGCAGGTAGCACTCGGAGTGCCCGTTGGCGGCGATCAGTTCCACGGTCGCGGCGCGCAGCTCGGTCAGTGTGTAGGGCACCTCGAAGCCCAGGATGTGCGCGCTTTCGCGGAACCGGCGCAGGTGGTCGTCGAGCCGGAACACCGCGGGGCCGCGCGGGGTGAGGTGGGCCCGGGTGCCTTCCAGGACGCCGGTGCCGTAGTGCAGTCCGTGGCTGAGGACGTGCACCTTGGCGTCCGCCCACGGCACGAGCGTGCCGTTCATCCAGATCCGGTCCGCTTCGGTCAGTGCCATCGCTGCTCCCGCCCTCGTGTGCTCGTACGTGGTCGTGCGTGGTGCGTCCGGCCGTGCTCGGCCTGCGGCGGTGGCCGGGGTCGGCCCGGGGTCGATCGGTCCGACCGGGGTCGACCGGGTCCGACTCGGCAAGTGGATCGCTGACAAATGCTTCGATGAGCCACTTGGTGAGTGGCACATTAGCCCTATCGGTATTGAGCCACTAGTGCCGATCCGATATTCGGACATGGCGACATGCCGCTCCCGGGTCGTGCGGGGCAGCGGTCGAGTCGGCTTGTGGGGTGGGGGAGTTGGGCGGGTCGGCCGGAGTGGTCCTAGCGGGACTCGCGCCAGCTCTTCACGAGGAGTTCGACCGCCTGGGACAGGATCGGTTCGGGCCAGGCGTAGCTGAGCCGGATGCGGTCGGCGGCGGTGTCGGGGAGCGGGGCGAAGACCGCGCCGGGGGAGACCGCGACGCCGTGGCGCAGGGCGGTCGCCACGAATTCCTCGCCGTCCGCGCCGGGCAGCCGGGCCCAGAGGGACAGGCCGCCGCGCGGCAGGGTCCACTCCCACTCGGGCAGGTGCTCGGCGAGTTCGGCGGCGAAGTGGTCGCGGCGGCCGGCGAGCGTGGCGGACCACTCGCGGACGCGCGTGGCCCGGTCCGGATCGCGGAGCAGGTGGATGGCGAACTGCTGGTCGAGCGTGGAACAGGCCAGGTCGGTGCGCTGTTTGGCCTCGATCAACAGAGCCCGTACGGCGGGCGGCGCGGCGATCCAGCCCAGCCGCAGACCGCCCCACGTGGTCTTGGACAGCGAGCCCAGGCAGACCGTGCCCTCGGGCAGATGTTCGGCCGCCGAGGCCACGGGACCGTCGGCCAGATCGGCGAGGCTGCGGTCCTCCACGAGCAGCGCGCCCTCCTCGGCGGCGACCTCGGCGATCGCCTTCGCGCGCCGGGCCGAGACCACCGCGCCGGTCGGGTTGTGCACCGGCAGCGAGAACACGTACGCGGGGCGATGCCGACGGATCGCCGCGCGCAGTGCGTCCGGGTCGAGGCCGTCGCGGTCGGCCGGCACCGGGATCGCCTCGGCGCCGAAGCGGTATCCGGCCGCGAGCATCCCGGGATAGGTGGTCGGCTCGACCAGGACCCGGTCGCCGGGTGCCAGCAGCGCGTCGGCGACCAGGTGGATCGCCTGCTGCGCGCCGGAGGTCACCACGATGTCGTCGGCGGCGAATCCGGTGGGCAGCTCGTGGGCGGCGATCAGGGCACGCAGCCGCGCGTCGCCGGCCGGCGCGTACCCGTCCTGTGGACGCGCGTCGAGCAGGTCCTCGACGCGCAGCGCGGTGTTCGGCAACAGCGAGGCGTCGGGGACGGCGGCCTTGGCCAGGTCGACCATGATGGCGCCCTCGCGCAGCCAGCGGGCGAAGGTCGGCCGACCACCGGGACGCACGTAGGAGCCGCTGCCGTGCCGGCGTTCGATCAGCCCGATGCGGTTGAGCGAGAGGTAGGCCGAGGCGACCGTGCCGCGGCTGAACCCGAGCGCCTCGGCGAGGGCACGCTCGGAGGGCAGCCTGGTCTCGGCGAGCAGATCGCCGCCCTCGACCAGTTCGCGCAGGGCGTCGAACAGGCGCTCGCCGCGGGATCGACGCTCGTTGCGGCGGGGACGCCCCATGCGCTCCCCGACCACCACGGCGAACTGCTCGACCTCCACGATCACTCCCTCGACGCACACGTGTGGGACGACGATGGTTTCACGGCCTGCGGCGGGGGCGGTCATGCGTGGGGGCGGGGAGCGCGGGTGAGGGCGGGGCAGGGGGCGGATCGTGGGGTCCGTAACGCCGGACGGGTAGCCGGGGTCGGGGCCGCCGGCGGGTTACCAGGGCAGCGGGCGGGTGTCGCGGAAGAAGCCGCCGGTGGGGCCGGCGTCGGGGAGGGTGGCCGCCCAGACGATGCCGGCGGCACCCGCCTCGACCGGGCGACCGCCGGGGCGGCCCGGATCGGTGGCCACCCAGCCGGGGCAGATCGCGTTGACCAGGATGCGATCGGGGCGCAACTCGGCCGCGAGCATCCGGGTGAGCGCGTTGAGGCCGACCTTGGAGACCGTGTACGCGGGCGCACCGCCGCCCATGTTGGTCAGCGACGCGGCCTCGCTGCTCACGTTGACGATGCGCGGGTGGGCCGAGCGGCGCAGCAGCGGCAGGAACGCCTGCACCGTGCGCCACGGTCCGTAGAGGTTGGTCTCGCCTGCCTCGACCACCACCGCGAGGTCGGCGTCGGTCGCGCGTTGTCGGCTGTCGTAGCTGATCGCGGCGTTGTTGACCAGCGTATCCAGGCCGCCGAAGCGTCGCTCCACCTCGGCGGCGGCATGCCGGACGCCGGCCGGGTCGGTCACGTCCAGGTGCACCGGATGGGCGTCCAGACCCGCCGCGCGCAGCTCGCGCGCGGCGGACTCGGCGGACTCGACCGCCCGGGCGCCGAGCAGCACGGTGTGCCCGAGCAGGCCCAAGTGGCGGGCCACCTCGCGCCCGATGCCGCGATTGGCGCCGGTGACCAGCGAGATCGGGGCGGACCGGCCGGGGTCGGCGGTTGCCGGCCGGGCGGTCGCCGGCTCGGTGGTGCGCGTCATCGGGTCAGCGCCGTCCGTCGAGGCGGTCGAAGGTGTCGCCGAACACCCACGGACTGGTCGAGGCGATGAAGTCGGTCGGGAAGCCGGCCGTGTGGTCGGTCGCGGCGGCCAGTCGGTGGAGCGCCTCCTCGGGCAACACCACGTCCACCGCGCCGAGGTTGTCCCGCAGTTGCTCGACCGAGCGGGCGCCGATGATCGGGTGCACGGTACGCGAGTGGGCCCGGGTCCAGGCGATCGCCACCTGCGACGGAGTCGCGCCGAGTTCGTCGGCCACCTCCCGGACCGCCCGGGCGGCGGCGTGTTCGCGCTCGCCGAGCGATTCGGGATCCACCCGGGTGCCGGCCTCGGCGCCGCCGGGGCGGGTGAACTTGCCGGACAGCACACCGCTCGCCAGCGGCCCCCACGCGGCCACCGTGAGACCGAAGTCCTCGGCCATCGGGAGCAGTTCCCGTTCGATGTCGCGGTCGAGCAGGTTGTACGGGACCTGGAGCCCGGCGAAGGGTGTCCAACCGCGCCACTCGGCAAGGGTGTTGGCCCGGCTGACCACCCACGCCGGGGTGTCCGAGATGCCGATGTAGAGGATCTTCCCGGCCCGCACCGCGTCGTCGAGCGCGCGCATGGTCTCCTCGATCGGCGTATGCCGGTCCCACAGGTGCACCCAGTAGACGTCGAGGTGGTCGGTGCGCAGTCGGCGCAGGCTGGTCTCCAACGACCGGGTCAGGTTCTTGCGGTGGTTGCCGGCGGCGTTCGGATCGGTGCGGTCCCGGGTGACGGTGTATTTGGTGGCGAGTACGAAGCGGTCCCGGCGGCCGTCCAGGAGTTCGCCGACGATGCGTTCGCTCTCGCCGTCGCGGTAGTTGATCGCGGTGTCCACGACGTTGCCGC
Source organism: Embleya sp. NPDC005971 (assembly GCF_040629175.1). Classification (NCBI taxonomy): domain Bacteria; kingdom Bacillati; phylum Actinomycetota; class Actinomycetes; order Kitasatosporales; family Streptomycetaceae; genus Embleya; species Embleya sp. NPDC005971. The sequence continues at coordinate 11,256 of NZ_JBEXUX010000049.1, forward strand.
CGGCGTCCGCGTACACGTCGAGCATCCGGCGGCACTCGTCGGGCCCCGCGCCGACGGTGCCCTCGCCGCCGAAGGTCATCGCGCCCAGGAACAGTTCGGAGACGCGCAGGCCGGTGTTGCCGAACAGGCGGTAGCGCATGGGTACTTCCTCTTCGTTCGGTTCGGGGACGTGGCCATCGTCGGGTGGGTGGGCACACCGGGTCCAAGACCGGTTGTGATAACCAGAGGTTATGGACACGCACCTGCGAGACCTTCGGTACTTCGTGGCGATCGCCGAAGAACTCAGCTTCACCCGGGCCGCGGAGCGACTGTTCGTGTCACAACCCGCGTTGAGCAAACAGATACGCCAGTTGGAGGACGGGCTCCGGGCCCGCCTGTTCGACCGGGACCGGCGAACCGTCGCGCTGACCGCGGCCGGTGCGGCGTTGTTGCCGGCGGCGCGGGAGGTGATCCGCTGCTGGGACGAGGCGCAGCGGGTGGTGGGCGACGCGGTCGCGGCCGAGGCCGCGGTGTTGCGAGTGGGGCTGTCCACGAGTGTGGGTCGTGGGTTGTTGCAGCGGGCGCGGGAGGGGTACGCCGTGCGGCGGCCCAATGGACGCCTGGAGATTCGGCAGATCGACTGGGACGACGCGACGGCGGGGCTGGCCGATGGGCGGGTGGACGTCGCGCTGGTGTGGTTGCCGATCCCGAACCGGGACGCGTTCGCGACGCGGGTGGTGGCGACCGAGCCGAGGTGCGTGGTGGTGCGCGAGGATCATCCGCTCGCGGGGCGCTCGGAGATCGCCTTCGCGGAGCTCTTGGACGAGCCGTTCCTGGCGCTGCCTCCCGCCGCGGGGCCGCTGCGGGACTACTGGTTGGCGATCGATCACCGGGACGGGCGGCCGGCGCGGGTGGGGGCGACGGTGCGCAACGCGGACGAGACCTTCGCGGCGGTGGAGGAGGGCAGCGGGATCGTGCTCATCGCCGCCGGGAACGCGGCGATCTACCAGCGGCCCGGCACGGTGGCGGTCCCGGTGAATGGGTTGAGCCCGAGCGAACTGGCGGTGGCCTGGCGGGGGGACGACCATCGCGGCACGGTCCGCGACTTCGTCGAGACGCTCTAGCCGGCCGGCCGGTGGGGGTTGTTGTCCTCAAGTGCCGGACGGGCCGGGGTGGTTGCGGTCGGGTCGAGGGGCCGCGGTGGGTGCTGGGTTGCGGTGGGGCGGCCTCGAACGCGGGACGGGCCGGACTTGTCGCGTGCCGCTTTGGGTCGGGTGGGTGGTGGGGTGTGCTCAGGCGCCGGATGGGTTGGGACCGGGGTTTTGGGCTGTGGGTTGGCAGTTGCGGGTCATGGTGGTTGCGGCGCCGAAGCCCAGTAGGCCGCGTAGGTAGGGGGTGTGTTCGGTTTTGATCGCGGTGAAGTCGTGGCGTTCGTAGAGGGCGCGGGCGCGGGGGTTGACGTCGATCACGTCGAGTCGGATTCGGCGGCAGCCGAGTTCGGGGGCCAGGGTGGCGATCTCTTCGAGTAGGCGGCTGCCGATGCCCTGGCCGCGGTGGTTCGGGTCGACGGCGATGCCGTCCATGACCAACTCGCGCTCCTTGGGGCGGCGTTCGAGCAGGGCCAGGATGGCCACCCGGTGCAGGCCGCCGATGCGGCCGTACGCGCGCAGCACGTCGAGGGCGGAGCCGCCGGTGAAGCTGCGGCCGGCGTGGGTGTAGCCGGCCACGCCCACCAGTACGCCGTCCCGGATCGCGGCGATCGCGCGGTCCGCGTTCAGGTGCGTGGCGAGGAACGCGATGCCTGCCTCGGGCGGACCCAGCGCGGCGCCGAGCTTGCGGCCGAACGCCTCCCAGTACAGCTCGGCCGCCCGGCGGCGCGCATCGGGCGGCAGGCCGCGTCGGAGCTGCAGCGCACCCGGGCCCGGGAGATCCGCGCCGCTTGGCGCGTTCGGCTCGTTCGCCTGCTCCATCGGGCCTCCGGGGGAGTGCGGGTCGGCCTCCTCGGCGGGTGGGGCGCTCTCGCCTCCCGGCCGGGCGCGTGTCACACCGCGACCGGGATCGCCGCCAGGGCCGCCGTCACGTCGGCCAGGTGCGGATCGGCGGCGGCCCTGGCCAGCGCGGCGGTCAGCGCCTCCGCGTAGGTGGCGCCGGCCTCGGTCAGGCGGGTGCGTCCGTCGTCGGTGATCACGGTGTACACACCTCGGCGGTCCTTGGGACACAGGTCGCGGCGGGTGAGGCCGTCGGTTTCCAGGCGGACCGCGAGTCGGCTGACCGAACTCTGGTTGAGGCCGATCGCGTCGGCGAGTTCCTGCATGCGCAGTTCGCCGTCGGGGGCGACCGCGAGGCGGGAGAGCGCGCGGTACTCGGACAGCCCTATGCCGTGCCGCCGTTGCAGTGTCCTGCCGAGGTCGTGCTCGACGCGCGCGTGCAGCACGACGACCTGCTCCCAGAGCTTGGCGTCCATGGCACCGTCCCCTTTCGCGGTTCGGTCGAGCGGAAGACCGCTGTTGACAGATTACATGCAGTGCCAGATTATGCATGCACAAGCAAACAATGTATGTGCATGCACTTACTTGAGATTCGGGAGCAATCATGACCAGCACCAGCACCAGCACCAGCACCGCCGCCGACGCCGCCGTCGCAATCCAGCGGGTCGCCACTACGCCGGACTGGTACGAGCCGTACCGGATCTCGCAGGCCATCCGGGCCGGCGGCCTGATCTTCGTGTCCGGCCAGGCCGGCTTCGAGGAGGACGGGCGCACCGTCGAGGGCGGCTTCCTGGAACAGGGCCGGCAGGCGTTCCGGAACGTGGAACGGGTGCTCGCCGAGGCGGGGGCGACCTTCGCCGATGTGGTCAAGGTCGGCATCTTCGTCCGGAACATGGCCGCGAATCTGGACGACGTGATCGTGCTGCGCGAGGAATTCCTGTCCCGGCCGTACCCGGCGGACACCCTGCTGGAGGTCTCCTCGCTCGCCCAGCCGGATTGGCTGATCGAGGTCGAGGTCACCGCCCTTGACCGCTGACGACCGCCGAGAAGGCGCCGAGAAGCCACCGAGAACCGCCGAAACAGCCGGATTCGCCGGATCCGCGAGGCCCGGCGTACCCACCACCGCGACGAACGAACGGAAACCGCGTTGACCACCATCACGAACCCGCTGCTGACCCCGCATCGGCACGGCGTACTGGACCTGCCCAACCGGATCGCGATGGCCCCGATGACCCGGGGCCGCGCGCACGACACCACCGGCGTACCCAGCGAACACGCCGCCGCCTACTACACCCAGCGGGCCGGCGCCGGTCTGCTGATCACCGAGGGCATCTCCATCCACCCGCTCGGCAAGTCCGGCCCCGGCATCCCGGGGCTGCACACCGACGAACAGGTCGCGGGTTGGCGGGAGATCACCGCCGCCGTGCACGACGCGGGCGGCCGGATCTTCGCCCAGCTATGGCACGTGGGCCGGATGACGCACCCGGTGACCCTGGACGGTGCGACGCCGACCGCACCCTCCGAGGTGCCGATCACCGAGGCGCCGATCTTCACCCGCGAGGGACTGCTGCCGCACGTCACGCCGCGGGCGCTGACCGTCGCCGAGATCCGGGACCTGGTCGCCGCGTTCGCCCGTGCCGCGGGGCGGGCGATCGAGGCCGGCTTCGACGGGGTCGAGATCCACGGCGCCAACGGCTACCTGTTCCAGCAGTTCCTGGCCGAGAACACCAACCTGCGCAGCGACCGCTACGGCGGCTCGGCGGAGAACCGGCTGCGCTTCGTATTGGAGGTGGTGGACGCGGTCGCCGCCGAGATCGGCGCGGACCGGGTGGGCCTGCGGATCTCGCCGGACAACCCGGAGAACCAGATCCGCGAGTCGAACGCGCGCGAGACCTACCGGGCCCTGGTCGACGCTCTCGATCCGCTGGGCCTGGCCTATCTGCACGTGTTGGAACGTGGTGACTACCCGGCGCTCGCCGATCTGCGCCCGCGCTGGTCCGGCACGCTGATCGCGAACCACAACGGCCCGACACCGGTCGACCCGGCGACGGCCGAGCGACTGCTGGCCACCGAACTGGCCGATGTGGTCGCCTTCGGCCGGTTGTTCATCACCAATCCGGACCTGCCCGCGCGGATCGCGGCGGGACTGCCGCTGGCCGGGCCGCCGGTGGCGGACGTGTACGGCGGCGGCGCGCGCGGCTACGTGGACTATCCGCCGGCCTCGGTGGAGGTGGTCGGTTAGGACGCCGCGGTCGACTCCGCGCCGGGCTGCCGGCGTTCGGGGTCAGGCCGCCGCGTCCAGGGGGTCGGCCGTGCCGGTGAGGACGGCGCGCAGCGCGTCCGGGGTCAGCAGGCCCACGGCACGGCCGGCCTCGTCGGTCACCGCCCACACCCGCATGCCTCGGGCGCGCATGGCTGCCAGCGCCTCGGCGGCGGGCATCTCCGGGCGGGCGAACGGGCCCCGGTCGTGCGCGATGTTCCCGATCGGCGTGCGCGCGGTGTACCACGAGCGGGTTCGGTACGGCGCGAGCTGCGCGCGGCGTACGACGCCGAGGCAGCGGCCGTCCTCGGCGTGCAGGATCACGTGGTCGGCGTCGGCCGCGTGGATCAGGTCGATGGCCTGGTCGACCATGGTGTCGGTGTCGATCCACAGCTCGGCCGCGCGCATGGCCCGGGCGACGGTGGGCGGGCCGGCCGGGGTTGCCTGGCCGGTGGCGCGATGGTGGGGGATGGCGGTCATCGGGGTACCTGGTTTCCAGTCGTCCGGAGCCGGGGGTCGAGCCGGTCGCCGGTGTCGGGGCATGGGGCCGCGGCCGGGAAACCGGCTGCGGGTGGGACCGTGCGCGCACCGACTGCGGACGACACGCCCCGGTGGGGCGGCGGGAGTTCGGCGCCGAAGCAGCTCGTTCGGCGGGTGCCGGTGAGCGGACCGGCGGTGTGCCGGTGGGCCGAGGGTTCGTCGTGGGCATGGCGGCCCACGGCGGGCGGTGGCGCAAGTGGCGCTGTGCGCTCGGTCGGTGGGCGAACGGCGGTCCCGGATGCTCCGGCGACCCGTCCCGGGGACCCGGCCGGACGGCCGACGGTCCTCGCCCACCGAGGACGGCGTCGACTCGGAAGCCGACGTACGAAGTGTCTTCGGTGGGGACACCTTACCGTCTTTCCGACACACCGCCGAACACACGTCGGGACGATCGGGTCGGAATCGGCCTTATTCGCCGCCGAGTTGGGCCCTCGCGGGCCCCGGATCGGCGGGTCGCCGGGCGGGTTGTCCCCAGGCGCCGCACGGCGGTTGCCGCGGACGGCCTACCAGGTGTAGATCGGTTTGCCGGTGCGGTCCTTGGCGTCGGTGTAGACCTTCATGCAGGCGCCCTCATCCGAGGCGTTCAGGGCCGAGGAGCCGCTGGGGAGTTGGCCGGCCGGCGGAGGCGGCGGCGCGGTCGGGGGTGCCGTCGTCGAGCTGCTCCCGCCGCCCTTGAAGGTCGGGCCGGAACCCCAGTCGCTGCCGATCTGCACCGTTACGTGGGTCGCGTTCGCCTGCGGGGACAACGCGGTCGCGGGCAGACCGAGCACGTCGGCGACCGCCTTGGCCTGGTCCTGGTCCTTGGCCGGGAAGATCACCGTGCTGGTCTGCCGCTTGGCCGCGGCCGGGCCCTTGGCGGCCTTGGTGAAGCCCTGGGCGATCAGACCCTCGGTGACCGCGCCCGCCTGGGTGCTTCCGGTCGCGCCGACCACGGTGATCCGGATCGCGGCCTTGTCCACGTTCGAGGCCGGCGGGGGCTGCGACGCGGCGGGTGGCGGGGTCGGGGTGCCCGCCGCCGGTCCGTTCTTGTCGAAGGCGACGTCCGCGCGGACCATCTTGAACAACGTCTCGGCGGACGCGGCCGGGACCAGGTGTTGGTCCGGTGCCTGCGGATCCGCGTCGTTGGGCATCGTGGTCATGGTGATCCGGTTGGTGTTCACCTTGTTCAGCGTGGTCGCCAGCGAGGTCAGCTTCTGCAGACCGTTGAGGCCGTCGTCGACGGTCAGCGACTTGGTCGCCGCGTCGGCGACCTTGAACAGCTTGACCGGGTTGGTGATCGTGCTGTTCGACTTGAGCGTGCGCACCATCGAGTTGAGGTACATGTGCTGCGCGTGGGTGCGCCCGACGTCACTGCCGTTCTCGAAGGCGTGCCGGGTGCGCAGCCACTTGAGCGCGTCCTCGCCCTGGATGGTGTGCTTGCCGGCGGTCAGCTTGAGGTGCGAACCCACGACGTGCCGCTCGCCGTTGATGTACTCGACCTGTTCGTCCTGGATGTTCGACTGCACGCACACGTCGACCCCGCCGACCGCGTCGGCCATCGACACCACGCCGGAGAAGGTCACCATCATGAAGTGATCGATGTGAATCTTGGTGAGCAACTGCCAGGTGCCGACCACACATCCGGGCCCGCCGCGGCCCAGGCTCTCGTTGATGGTGGTGTTGATCGGCGCGAACTGCTTCTTCGTCTTGGGGTCGGTGCAGACCGGGATCTGCACGCGCGTGTCGCGCGGAATGCTGATCACCGACGCGTTGCTGCGGTCCGCCGACACATGCAGCAACATCTGTACATCGGCCCGCGGCGCGCCGCCGTCGCAGGCGCCGCCGAGCTTGCAGTCGGTCGGGTCGTCGCGGCCGTCCGAGCCGATCATCAGAATGTTCATCGGGGTGCGGCCGAACTCGTCGGGCGCGTCCTTGGGCACCTCGACGTCGCTGGTGTTCAGCTTGCTGTGCTTGATGTTCCCGTTGAGCTTCTCCCAGATCACGTAGCCGGTGACGCCGAGGGCGACCAGCACCACCGACATCACCATCGCGGTGATCTTGAGCTTGCGGAACCGGCGCGGTTTGCCGTGCCCGGTGCGCTTTCCGCGCCGCGCGGCCCGGCCGGCCGGCGCGTCCTCGCCCCGACGGGCGCGGGGTACGGCGGGAGCGTCGGCGCCGGCGGAATCGGGCGCGGTGTCCGCTGCGGTCGGGGTCGAACCCGCGTTGGAGGCGGGCACCTGCGGCTGCGACGCGTTCGCGCGGCGGCGGCGACCACCGGACTCCGGTGCGGAACTCAAAACGACCCCCGAGAGTGCTGTCGTCGAACCGATGCCGCATTGCCACGGATTGGCTCGACACCGTACCGGGCGGCCGCAACGGACCGTACACGTGCCGGCTGCGGACCATTGGGGAGGCAGCCTCGGGGAAACGGACGGTGTGCCGCACTCGATGGTTGCAGCGCGCGGGACCGCTCCGGATATGGCGTGCGTCACGCGTCCCGTCGCATCCGCCGCGCCGCGCCGGGACGCGACGAAGCGACGTGAAGACGGCGCCACCCTCGGGGGGAGGGGGCGGCGCCGTCGCTCTGGCGTCGGTGAGCGGGATCACCTCTCGGCGGGGGCACGCCGCGACTCCAGCCGAACGGTAATTCGCAGCGGCAAAGGTTGGGCCCGGGGACACCCGTTCACCGACTGATCCGTACAACGAGCGACCCGGGCCGAGCATTCCCGGCATAGCGCGCGGATCGGGTCGAAGCGTGGTGCCGCCGCTTCGGGTGGTGGACGGGGTCACGCTCGGCTGTGGCCGGCGGAGCCTTTCGGGCCGCCGCCGCCCAGGCTTTCCAGGCCGGCGATCAGTACGTCCAGGCCGGCGTGGAACTCGACCTCGGGTGTGCTCGCGGCGGCGGCGCCGGCGATCTCGATCAGGTACGGGAAGCGCTCGGCGGGCAGCTCCCGGGCCCGGTCGGTGATCGCCCGGACGTCTTCGTCGGGGGCGATCGACAGCGGCCCGGCCAGTTCGGCCTGGGCGAAGCCGGTGACGAAGCCGGTCACGGCGCGGAAGGCGTACAGCAGGTCGGCCCCGCGCCGGCCGCTGCGGGCGAGGGCGCGCAGCAGCGCCTCGCCGTGCGCCAGGGTCGCCGGGTCGGTGATCCGGCGGGTCAGGATCAGCGGGATGACGTCCGGATGGGCGCGTACGGCACGCCAGTTCGCCTCGGCGAGCCGGCGGGTCTCGATCCGCCAGTCGGCGTCCTCGGCGTGTTCGGTGACCGCCGGCAGCGCGTCCGCCAGCACGGCCTCGACCAGCAGCCCCTCCAGGCCCTCGCGCCCGTCCACGTAGTTGTAGATCGTCATCGCCCCGGTGCCCAGGGCGGCGGCGAGGCTGCGCATGGTCAACGCGGCCAGGCCGTGGGCGTCGACCAGGGTCAGGGCCGCCGTGCGCAGTTGTTCGCGGCTGAACTTTCGGGGCGCGGGCACGATGCTCCTCCTTGACGTACGTACAACGTACGTGTTCGACTGGCGCTGTTCACGTACAGAGTACGTCAACGTGGTCCCGGCGGCCCGCGCCGGCCCGGCCCGGCGCGCCCGGAGGCGCCCGATTTCCCCCTGCGGCAAGGAGTTTCGATGACCCACGTCGACCTGTTCGAACATGCCCTGCGATTGGCCGACGACGGCCGGATCGACGCCGGTGAACGCCGGATGGGCGGGGCCTCGCCCGGTTGGCAGGTGGCCGCCTTCCACGCCGAGACGGACGCGGACCTGCATGCCGACCACTGGGAGATGCACCCGGAATCGGACGAGGTGGTGTGCGTGTGGACGGGCGCGGTGCGGATGATCCTGCGTGTTGCGGACGGGGTCGGCGAGGAGCCGCCGGTCGTGCTGCGCTCCGGTGCCGCGTTCGTGGTGCCGCGGGGGCGGTGGCATCGGCTCGAACCGGAGGCACCCGCCGACCTGATGTCGATCGCCCGACGCTCCGGAACCCGCCTGGAACGACGCGCCGAGACCGGGTGGGGGCGGGCGTGAGCGCGACGATCGAAGCCCCGGCCGAGTCGGGCCGGTTGCCCCGGGTCACCCGGATATTGCTGGTCGTGGTGCTGACCGTGCAGTTCACCGTCGCGCTGGACCTGTCGGTGGTCAATGTGGCCCTGCCGGACATCCGGGACGACCTCGGCTTCGGCGCCGACGGGCTGCCGTGGGTGGTGAACGCGTATGCGCTGAGCTTCGGTGGGCTGCTGATGCTCGGCGGCCGGATCGGGGACCTGATCGGGCGCCGGCGCACGCTCCTCGCGGGCCTGACCGTGTTCGGCCTGGCCGGTCTCGCGGGCGGCCTGGCCACATCCCCCGGGGCGTTGATCGCCGCCCGCGCGGTGCAGGGGATCGGCGCCGCCGCGCTGGCGCCGGTGGCGTTCGCGCTGATCACGGTGACGTTCCCGGCCGGGCCCGCTCGGTCCAGGGCGCTCGGGTGGTGGGGTGCGACGGCCGCGGCCGGCGGCGCGTTCGGGGTGCTGATCGGGGGGCTGCTCACCGAGTCGGTGGGCTGGCAGGCGGTCATGCTGATCAACGTGCCGATCGTGGCCTTCGCGCTGCTCGCCGCACTGCGACTGCCCGCCGATCGACCCGAGCCCGGACGCGCGTCCAGGCTCGACCCGGCCGGCGCGCTGCTGGTCACCGCAGGGGCGACCACTTTGGTCCTGGGTGTGGTGCGGGCCGAGCGACAGGGCTGGGGGTCGCTCGCCACGCTCGGTACGCTCGCGGCGGCGGCGGTCCTGCTCGCGGCCTTCGTGCTGGTCGAACTGCGGTCCGCGGAGCCGCTGTTGCGAATGGGGCTGTTGGCCCATCGGCCCGTGCTCGGCGCGAACCTGTTCATGATGCTGCTGTTCTCCGGGCAGTTCGCCGCGTTCTACTTCACCTCGCTCTACCTCCAGCAGGTGCTCGACTACGGACCGGCCGCCGCCGGCGCGGCCTTCGTGCCGTTCTCCGGCGGCATCGTGATCGGCTCGGTGCTGGCGACCAGGACGGTGGCCCGACTCGGTGCCGGCCGGCTGCTGGGGTTGGGTGGGGTGCTCGTGGCGGTCGGATTCGGTTGGTTCGGGCTCGCGTTCGACGTCGACGGTACGTTCCTGCGCTCGATCCTGGGCCCGTCGCTGGTCGCGAGCATCGGCGCGGGCTTGTGCTTCGTGCCGCTGGGCACCGCCGCGACCGCCGGTGTGCCGGGCCACGAGGCCGGGATGGCGGGCGGATTGATCAACAGCTCGCGGCAGATCGGTGGTTCGATCGGTCTGGCCGCCCTGGTCACCTTGGCCGCGTCGGTCACCGGCCCCGGTGGCGACGCCTCGAAACGCGAACTCGCGCACGGATACGCGGTCGCGCTGGGCGCGGCGGGCGGCCTGCTCGTACTCGCTGCGGTGGTCGCGCTGGTGCTGGTGCCGGCGAAGGTCGGCAGCGGCGACTGATCGCGAGCCGCGAGCCGCGATCCGTGTGCGTGTGGTCCCGGCCGCGAACTCGACGGCAGGGGCGTACATATCGGCCTCTTTCGTTCGATCGCGTCGGATGGTGAACAACCGGTGCGCGGACAGCGCTGCGTTGTTGCTGACTCTGCGTCAGACTGACGGAGGGTCGGAGGTCCACGCACCCGCCGTGACCGGCGTACGGCGTGCCGCACGAGCGGGCGAGCGCGCGCGTACGACTCGAGGGGAGACCGATGAGTGGATTAGCGCGTGTGTTGCGTCGAGCGGGTGCGGCGGTGGCCGCGGCCGCCGTGCTGGTGCCGCTGGGCGTCGTCCTGGCCGCGCCCGCGAGTGCCGCGTCCGCCGCGTGCACGGCTCGGACCGGGCCGTATCAGCGCCAGGTCGAGAAGGCGTTGGGGCTCAAGGTGGACGGCCGACAGTCCACCGCCGACTGCCGGGCCATCCGCGGCTATCAACAGCGGCAGGGCATTCGCCCGGCGGCCGGCTACGCCGGTCCCGTCACCTATCGCTCCCTCCAGCGTCAGGGCGGCGAGGGTGGCTGCCCGACCGACGTCGGTCGGATCGCGTGTGTGGACCTCGGTCGGCAGGTGAGCTGGATCCAGGACGGCGCGAAGCGCGTCTACGGGCCGGTCGCGATCCGCTCCGGACGGGACGGGTTCGAGACCCGCACCGGTCTGCACAAGGTCTACTACCGGGCGAAGAACCACTGGTCGACGCTCTACGACGTGGCCATGCCGTACAGCCAATTCTTCGACGGCGGCATCGCGTTCCACGCGATCGACGGCTCGATCACCTCGCCGCCGGGCTCGCACGGCTGCGTCAACATGCGGCCGGGGGACGCCCAGGCGTACTGGGGCCTGCTGCGCACGGGCGACGAGGTGTACGTGTACGGGCGCAAGCCCGGGACGTGACGGGCGGGTTCGGGTCGTTCCTCCCGGCCGGCCCCGGGTGGCGCGCGGGTCAGACCGCGCGCAGCGCGCCCGGGTGCCGGCCGGTGAGGTGATCCAACGCGGCCGAGGTGGGCTCGTCGACCGGGAGGTAGACGAGCAGGGTCTGGTCGACGTCGGCCAGGTCGAGAATCTCGCGCTCCAGGCGGAGTTCGCCCGCCTCCGGATGGGCCAGGCGCTCGATGCCGACCCGGCGCGGCACGGTGGCGGGTGTGGCCATCCGGGCGATGAACGCGGTGCCGGCGGTGATGGCCAGCCCGTCGAGGAAGTCCTGCACGTACGGATCGTCGAACCCGGCCGCCGTCCGCAGGATCGCGGCGTGTTCGTCGGCTATCCGGTCCCAGTCGGGATAGGCCGCGCGTGCCCGGTGATCGGTGAACACGTAGCGTGCGAGGTTGGGTTGCTCGTCGTCCAGGATGCCCAGCGGGCGGGCGAGGCGCTCGTAGCCGTTGGTGAAGGCGAGCACGTCGCCGAGCCGGTTGACCAGCAACGCCGGAGCCGGTTCGAGCCGCTCCAGGAGTGCGCGCACGGTGGGTCGCACGGCCCGGGCCGGCGGTTGCCCGTTCGTGCACGGGAACATCTCGCCCGCGGCGGCCTTGGCCAGCTTGCGCACGTGCATGCGCTCCTCCGAGGTCAGCCGGAGCGCGTCCGCCAGCGCCGCCAGGACCGCACCGGACGGGTGGCGGTCGCGGCCCTGTTCCAGCCGGGCGAGGTACTCGACGCTCACCCCGGCCAGGGTCGCCAACTCGGACCGGCGCAGGCCCGGGGTGCGTCGCCGGGCGCCGTCGGGCAGCCCGACGTCGGCGGGCCGAACCGCCGCGCGGCGGTCGCGGAGGTACGTACCAAGTTCGTTCTCGCTCACGGCCCGCAGTCTAGGGCGTGCCCTCGATCCCGTCGTGGTCGCTGCTTTGCCGTCTCGGCTGCCGGTGCTCAGTGGTCGGCGCGGCGGGCCGCGACCGCGCTCAGGCGCTGGATGTCGGTGACCGTCTCGGCCAGGACGGCGAGTTGGCGGCGGAACGCGACGAAGTCGCGGGCCTGCCAGGCCAGTGCGGCCTGCTCCAGCGCGTGCTCGACGGCCCGCTCGTAGTGCGCCCGGGTCGCGTCGTCCACCCTGGACAACACGGCCGCGTCGATGTGCGGGCGCAGCGGGCTGTCGTCGATGACGATGCGCACGTTCGGGCGTTCCATGGCGTCCACGGTCGCATCGTCCACCGGGCCGGGGCAGCCGGCGCACGGGGCGCGCACCGATGCGGACGGTGAGCGGTCGGGGGCGGAGCACTCGGTCACGGTTGGGCGAGCGCGCGCGGGCGGACGGCCGGTTCGGGTGCGCCCGAGGTGTCCGCCGGTGGCCCGAGCCGACCGACCGCGCGGCGAGGGCGCATGCTGGAGAGTGTGAAGTCCGATCGGCTGCTGTCCATCCTGTTGCTGCTCCAGACCCGTGGTCGGGTGCCGGCGGCCGAGTTGGCCGACCGGTTGGAGGTCTCGACACGGACCATCTACCGCGACGTCGAGGCACTGTCCACGGCCGGCGTGCCGGTCTACGCCGAGCGCGGTCGGCACGGCGGGATCTCGCTGCTGCCCGGATTCCGGACCGATGTCACCGGCCTCACCTCGGACGAGGCCCGCGCCCTGTTCGTGCTCGCCGAGCAGGGCACCCACGCGGCGCTCGGCCTGGACGGCGCGCTGGGCTCGGCACTGCGCAAGGTGATGGCCGCGCTGCCCGCGCCGCATCGGCCCGCAGCCGAGGAGATGAGCCGCCGGGTGCTGATCGACCCGCAGCGGTGGATGGTCGGACCACAACCGGCGGTGGACGTGGGCGCGTTGCAGGACGCGGTGTTCGCCGAGCGACGGTTGTCGATTCGCTATCGGCGCAGCGGGGCCAGGACGGCTCGGACGTACACGGTCGACCCGTACGGGCTGGTGGCCAAGGCGGGCACCTGGTACCTGGTCGCGGACCGCAACGGGTCGCCCCGGTTGTTCCACACCGATCGGCTCACCGCATTGACCGTCACCGAGGAGCCGGTGCGGCGCCGGGCCGGGGTCGAACTGGCCGAGGTGTGGCATGCGTTGCGTCGGGGCATCGACGAGCAGCCGGCCGTGGTGCGGATTCGGGCCCGGGTGCGGCGGACCCGGCTGGACATGTTCGTGCGGATCATCGGGGCCTGGCTGACCGGACCGCCGCAGGAGCACGATGCCGAGTGGGTCACGGTCGAATTGGGCTACCCGGCACTCGGCGCGGTCCGCCAACTGCTCCAGTTCGGCACCGACGTGGAGGTGCTGGATCCGCCGGAGGCACGTCGGACGGTGGCCGAGACGGCGACGACGATCGCCCGGGCGTACGGGTGAGTGGTGCGCGCGGTGCCCAGCGGGCGGGCGGATCCGGGGCCACGAGTTCCGGCGATCGGGTGCTTTTCGGGCGGCGGTGGTACGGGGGAACCGGCGGAACCATCGTGTCCGCATCGCTCCGTGTTCATACGATCATCGGAACATGATGGGCGAGGGCTTGGGGGCACGGCGGTGCGGGTCGAGGATCTGTTGGGCATGCCCGAGCTGCGACTGGCCCTGCTGGCGGGTACGGAGGGGCTCGCGCGCGAGGTGCTTCGGGTCTGCGCCGCGGATCCGGTCGACCCCGGCGGGGGCCTGCTCGGCGGCGAACTCGTGGTGCTGCCCGCGGACGGGTACGACCCCGGGCGCGGGGACCTCGCGCGGGCGCTCGCGGCCGGCGGCGCCGCGGCGGTCGTGGCCCTGCCCGAGGCCCGCGAGGGGACCGACGGCACCGAACCGGCCCCCGACGCGGTGCCGTACGCGCTGGTCCAGGTGTGCGCGCGGGCCGGCCTGCCGCTGCTCCTGGCGCCGCGCGCCGCCTCGGCGGTGCGGATCGCCGAGGTGGTCGCGCACCGGCTCGCCCTCGAACACGGGCCGGGCGCCGGGCGGTTGCCGAGTCGGCAGCGGCGCCTGATCACCGCGCTGGCCGAAGGCGCGGACACCCAGGACCTGCTGGACCTGCTCGCCCGCGAACTCGGCGCGGCCTGCCGGGTGCTGACCCCCGCCGGGCGGGTGCTCGCCGCAGCACCGGCGGCCGGGGCGGAGGCCGCGTGCGTCGCGGCCGATCCGGTCGAGCTCGCGCGCGGCGCGCTCGCGGCGGCGCGGCTGCCGGCGGTGATCGACGGCGAGACGGTGTTCGCGCTCGGTCGGGGCTCGACGTTCGCCGGCTACCTCGTGTGTGCCGGCGACCGCACCGACGACGACGCGCTCGCCCAGGCCGCCGACCTGCTGCTGCTCGGCGGTGCACGGCGGGCCGAGCGGCTGGGCGTGGAACGGGCGCACGCCTGGGAACTGGTCGACCTGGTCGAGTCGGACGCGGCCCCGGACGCGGTCCGGGCCCGGTTGGGCGCGGCCGGCATCGGACCGGACGCGGCGCCGATCGTGTGTTGTGCGGCGGGCGACGGCGCGGACCCGGCGACCGAGCGGCTCGTGTCGGACCTGATCGAAAGGGTGCTCGCGGCGGATCCGGCGGCACGCTGGGTGGTGGCCTGCGGCAAGGCCGAGACGGTCGTGTTCGGCTCGGCCGGGACCGGGGCCGGTGCGGCGGCCCGGATCGCGGCGGCGCTCGAACAGGCGGCGCACTGGTGGCAGCCGCTGCTGGGGACCGAGCGGGTGGCGATCGGGATTGCCGGGATGTCGCCCACGTGGGCGACGGCGCTGGCCCAGGCCAGGGGCGCGCGGGACCTCGCGTGGGCGCGCCCCGGCCGGCTCACGGTGGCCGTCGGCCCGGAGATCGACGCCTATCCGGCGCTGCTGGCGGCCGTACCCGCACCGGTTCGCAGCGCGTTCGCGGATCGGGTCCTGGGGGGCCTGCGGGCGTACGACGCCGAACACGGCACCGACCTGATCGGCACCCTCGCCGCCTTTTTGGCCGCGAACGGTGCCTGGCAGCGCTGCGCCGGGACGCTGGGCGTACACGTCAGCGCGTTGCATCAACGCATGGGCCGGGTCCGGGACCTGACGGGCCGGGATCTGTTCTCCGCCCGGGACCGGGTGGATCTGCTGCTGGCACTGGAGACCGAGCACGCCGGTTGAGCGGGGGCGGGAGGAGCGGGCCGGCGGGACGGCGGCGCGGGTCCGCGCGGCGGCCCCGTTCGGCCGGGCGCGGGCCCGCGATCGTGCACCTGCGGACGGCTACTTGGCACCGCTGTCCTGGAGGTCGGCAAGCGACGCGGCCCAGCGGAAGTACTTGTTGCGGCCGAGGTCGCCGATCGTGGTGATCTTCAGCGACGCGAGGTGCTCGGCGTGGGCGTCGGTGATCCCGGCCAGCCCGGCGACGGGCGCGGCGAGGACTTCGCTCAGGGTCTTGTTCTCGTAGGCCTTGTCGAGCAGCTTGTCGAGGTCGGCGGTCACGGGCATGGGTGCTCCCTGCGGGATCGAGGCGGCTGGTGTCCGCATTCGACTCCCATGTTCCGCCGGCATTGTCCTGGATTGCGACATTTGCCGCGTTGTGCGTGTCGGTGGTGCCGGCGTGCGTCGCAGGGCGACCGCTCGATGTCGGCGCCGGCGCTCCAGGGGTGCGAGCGCGGCCAGGATCAACAGCGCGCACAGCAGCGGCAGCGGTACCGGATGTGGCAACGGCCAGATGCCACCTGACATTTCGGGTGCGGCCCACATGGCTGCTCCTCTCCGGTACGCGCGTCGGCGCGCTTCGGGTGGGCGGGGGCGGGTCAGGAACGGCGGATCACGATGTCGCCGGACAACGTGCGGGCGCGGACCTCGACGGTGTCGTCGCCGGCCGACGGGCCGTCCGCCGAGTTCAGCGAGTTGTGGATCCGACCGGCCGGGGATTTCAGGTCCAGCCAGGCCGAGGTGCCCTTGCGGATGCCGACCTCCAGTTCGCCGGACGCGGTCTCCAGGCGCACCGCGCCGTGCACCACCTCGCGGATGCGCACGTCGCCGGACACGGTCTTGGCGCCGACGGTGGTCAGGGCGCGCTCGACGGTGATGTCGCCGAGCGTGGTGTTCAGCCGCAGGTCGCCGCTCACCGCGCCGAGCGAGATGCCGCCGGAGGTGTTGCGCACCACCGCCGTGCCGTCGATCCGGTCGATCCGGATCTCGCCGGCCGACGTGGTGACGTCGGTGTGTCCGACCGAATGGGCCACCGAGACGTCGCCCGAGGTGGCGTCGAGCTTCAGCGCGCCGGTCCGGTCCAGCCGGATGTTGCCGGCGGCGACGCTGAATCCGGCTTCGCCGATTCGGCCCTCGGTGTGGATGTCCGCTGCGGCCGCCTTGCCCTCGACCCGGGAATCGGTGGGCAGTTCGATCGTCACCTCGACCGAGGGGGATCGCCCGAAGAACGAACGGGTCCGACTCTCGGGCGTCCGCACCGTCAGGCGGCCCGACCGGTAGCGGATCGAGGTCTGCTCGGCGGCGCGCACGTCGCCGGCCTGCGACGGGTCGCTGGGGCGTACCTCGACGACGGTGTCGGTGCGGTCGCTCGCGCTGATCCGGAGGAGGCCGGCCTCCAACTCGACGGTGGCGAAGATGGGTTCGGGCGTTTCGTAGACAGGCATGGCATCCCGTTTCGGCGAAGGTGATCGGGGTGGGTGGTGGGCGCGGGTGGTCGAACCGGCCGTCCGGCGGGCCGGGTTCCGTCCCGAGGGGATTCGGTTAGCGCACCCAGCCGGTGTAGCGCTGGGCGCCGCGCGAGGTCGCACGTTTGTCCCGGCCGCGGTCCTCGGGTTCGAGCGCGGCGGAGATCATCCGGACGAGCCACGCGTTGACCGAGAGGCCCTCGCCGCTCGCGGCCTGTTCGACCCTGGACTTGAGCTGATCGGACAGCCGCAGCGTGATGCGCGACGTGCCGCCCTCGTCCGCTTCCGGCGCGGGAGCGGCGGGCGGCGGGCCGGGGGGATCGCCCGGGTCGGCCTCGAAGGCGTCCTCGGCCGCGGGCTCGAAGGGCCGGGTGGCCGGCGCGGGCGTGACCAGGAAGTCCGGATCCAGCCCGCGCAGCCGCACATCCACCGAACCCGGCGCGAGTTCGCGGCTGATCTCGTCCGCGGCGGCGGACAGCGCGCCGAGCAGGGCCAGCCTGGTCGCCGACTCCAGCGGCACGATCAGCCGCTCGGCGAGCAGCCGAGACTCCGTGCCGCCCGCCTCGGCGGCGACCGCGAGTTCCCGGCAGAGCTTGTCGACGTAAGGCGCGAGGTCCATGACGTCATCATGACGTCAGAATGGCGTCATGCGCAAGCGAGAATGGCTGCGATCGTGACGTCAAAAGGCATCGCATGGCGTCATCCGGCCTTTGGGTGACGTCATGCGATGCCGCGGGTGGTGCGTCCGTCGCGGCCCCGACGGTCACGACTCGCGATCGCCGGGGCCGGCGGTTCAGCGGGGGTCCGACTCGTCGTTGGTGGTCGGGGCGAGCAGGTTGTGGTTGCCGGTGAACAGGTTGTTCGGGTCGTGGGCCGCCTTGAGCTCGGCCAGGCGGAGCCGGGTGTCGGGGTCGTACATCGCGGCGACCTGATCCGGGGTGGGCGGGACGCCGTCGCCGTAGACGAAGTTGAGGTTGCGGCCCACGGACAGCGGTTTCAGTACGGCTCGGACGTCGGCCTGGAGCGCCCGCGCGACATCGAGGTCCGCCCCGTCGATCATCGCCACGACCCGGACGATGTAGCGCGCGTCGCGGTGGCCGACCGCGTTGGGCACGGCCGGCTGCCGGGAGAGCGCGCCGCCGAGGTGGCGCACCTCGTGCATGACCATCATCGGCGCGTCGGGGCCGGCGATGCGGTACACCTGCCGCAGCGTCTCCGGATCCAGGTCGCGGACCAGGACGTTGTCGCCGAGGTAGGCGTGCGGATGGGCCGGGTCGTTGTGGATGGTGTGCGAGTCGGCGTAGGCAAGCTCGGCCAGGTTGTCGACCAGACGCGGCCCGACCGCGCGCAGCGGAGCCACCAGGCGTTCCCCGTCCGCGACTTCGCCGGTGTGCACGATCTTGATGGACGCGGTGTGCCGGCCGCGCAACGGCGGCGGGACCTGCTCGATGTCGGGCAGACCGATGAACGAGATCGACGAGGTGACCTGCTCCGGCACCGTCTCGGTCCAGGCGAGCCAGGCCGCGGTGGCCGCCTCGACGTGGTCGGCGTCGAAGATCAGCGAACCGCCGTACACCCGGGCCACCGGGAACAGCTCGAACTCGATCGAGGTGACGATGCCGAAGTTGTCCCGGCCGCCGCGCAGCGCCCAGAACAGGTCGCCGTCGCTCTCGGCGGTGACCCGCCGCACCATAGCGTCGGCGGTGACCACCTCGATGGCCAGGACATGATCGGCGGCATACCCGAACTCGCGCGCCATCAGGCCCAGTCCGCCGCCCAGCGTGTAGGCGACGACCCCGACGTGCGGGGCCGAGCCGTTGAGCGGGGCCAGCCCGTGCGGGGTGCTCTCGGCCACCACCCGCTCCCAGCGCGCACCGGCCTGGGCCCACGCGGTCCGCGCCCGCGGGTCGACCCGGACCTCGGCCATCCGTCGGGTGGAGATCAGCACGCCGCCCGGGGCCGCGCTCGCCGGAGCGTGCCCGGTGGCCCGGACCGCCACCGGCAGCCCGCGCGCCCGGGCGAACTCGACCGCGAGCCGCACGTCCTCGGCGTCGGCCGCGCCCACGATCACGTCCGGCCGGGGTCGGAACGCGGTCTGGAATCCGGACCGCTCGTCGTCGTACCCGGCGTCGCCCGGCACGACCACGACACCCTCGACCCGCGCGGTCAGCGTGGCGATCGCGGCGGCGAATTCCGGGTCGCCGCCCGGTTGTGCGGCGGCGTTGTTCGCGGTCATCGCAGACTCCTTCGCTCGAGGGCGCCCGGAGCGGCGCCCCTGGTTTTGTGCGGCCACTCTCCCTCGATAACTCGACACCCGCCGTCAAGTTTTCGGACGGGTTCAGCGCGCGGCCGAGCCGGCGCCCGGCCCGGATTCGCTAGGCGACCCGCTGCGCGACGGGTGTGTCGAGGTCCTCCTCCCTGCTCGTCGGGAGGTCGCGTTGGTGGGCCATCGGTGAGAACAGCAGGATCAGCGCGGCGGACGGGATGGCCGCCGCCATCACCCAGACGGTGGGGCGTACGCCGATCGTCGAGCCCAACGCGCCGGCCAGGACCGCGCCCACCGGGATGGTGCCGTAGTTGACGAACTGCATGCTGGCGGCCATCCGACCGAGCAACCTCGGCGGGCAGTAGCTCTGTTGGAACCCCGCCTTGATCACGTTGCCCGCCACGACCCCCGCCACCATGGCGAAGTTGCCCACCACGAACAGGGCGAGCCTGGGTCCCTCGGCGGCCAGCGGGACGAGCAGGACGATCACCGGCAGACCCAGTTCGAACACGATCGTGGCCCGCGCGGTGCCGATCCGCGCCGCGACCCGGCGGCCGACGAAGGCCCCCGCCACGCCGCCCAGCGAGCCGATCGCGATCAGGCCGCCGACCGCTCCGGGGCTGACCCCGATCGTCCGGACCAGGAACACCACCTGGACCGATTGCAGCCCGATCAGAGCGAGGTTGGACACGCCGCCGAACAGCGCGAACGTGCGCAACCATCGGTCGTGGGCGACCAGCCGCAACCCCTCCCCGATCTCGCGGATCAGCGAGGGCTCGGCGCTCGGGGCGGCCGCCGGGTCCGGGTGGGCCGACTGCTCGCGGTGCCGGATGTTCAGGAGACATGCGAACGAGGTCAGGAACGTGCCCGCGTTGACGTACATCCCGTTGACCGCGCCCACGAGCTGCGCGATCAGGCCGCCCGCGCCGACCCCGGCGATCTGCGCGGCGGACGCGCTGCCGTGCAGCTTGCTGTTGCCCTCGGCCTGGTCGACGGGCTTCAGCAGGCTCGGCAGGTAGGCGGTGTAGGCGGTCTGGAAGAAGACCGCGGACACCCCCGTGGCGAGGGTGATCGCCAACAGCAGGCCGATGTTCAGCAACCCCGCGAAGTGCGCCAGGGGTACGGACAGAAAGAGCGCGCACGACGCCGCGGCGGCAGCGAGCATGATCGGGCGGCGCGCTATTCGGTCCACCCATACGCCCACCGGCAGACCGATCAGCAGCCACGGCAACCAGGCCGCGGCACCGAGCAGGCCGACCTGGAACGTGCTCGCGTCCAGTGTGGAGACCGCGATCAGCGGCATCGAGACGCTGGTGACCGAGGCGCCGAACCTGCCCGTGGTCTCGCCGAACCACAACAGGCGGAAGTCGCGGTGTCGGCGGAGCAGTCCGCTCACGTCGGCTCCTCGGTGGGTGCCTCGGGCGTCGGGTCCTGGGTGGTCGGTTCGTCGGGCGTCGGTTCCGCGGATCGGCGTGGCAGCGCCTGGTACTGGAGCACGACGGTGATCGCGCCGGGCAGCTCCGGTGCCTGGGTGTACTCGCTCACGAGCGCGACCACCCGATCGTTGAGTTCGGCGAGCTGATCGGCCGTCAGGCGGGCGCCGCTCCAGTCGGAGACGGCCCGGGCCCGGACCCATTCCGGACCCATCTCCTGGGCGTCGGCGTAGGTGGCCACCATGCGCTCGGCCTGTTGGCGCAGCGCCTCGTCCTCGTACACCGCCAGCGCGCCGCTCGTGGCCGGGTCGTCACGGAAGTCGCTGGTGTTCAGTTGGCGCGGGTTGTAGACGGCCCGCCACCAGCGCTCGCGCTTGGTGCCGCGGTCGGGGTCGTCCTCGATGAAGCCGTGCTCGGCCAGGGTGCGCAGGTGCCAACTGATCGTGCCGGTGCTCTCGCCGAGCCGCGCGGCGAGTCGGGTGGCGGTGGCGGGGCCGTCCAGCTTGAGGAGTTCGACCAGGCGCATGCGCAGCGGATGGGCCAGGCCACGCAGGCTGCGGGCGTCCATCCTCGGGAGGGGATTGGGCATGCCTCGACTCTAATAGGCAGAGACTTCTCTGCAAAGGACTCTCGGCAGAGAAGTCTCTGCAATTGCTGCGCCGATCTCAGGACGTGTCGGCCAAGGCCGCAGGGGACACGGGGGACGCGGGGGGCGTGGGGGACGCGGGAGTCGGCGGGTTAGGCGCCACGGGCGCGGTGGGGCTGATCGGCACCGGGACCGGGGTGGGCCGCGGTCCGTCCGAGTCGTGGGTGAAGTGCAGGATCAACGTGACCACCAGGCCGATCACGATCACGGCCACTCCGACGAGCGCCTGGATGGTCTCGCGATGCGGGGGGCGTCGTTTCTCGGACATAGCGCCACGTTAGGCATGTCGGACGCGGGTCGGCAGGGAAAGCGCACGACTTTCGCCGCAGGTGTCGGCATACGTCCGGTCGATGGCTCCCCACCTGCGGGTTTCCGCGAGGAGATAACGTGGCGCACGCGCCGTCCGGTGCATGGCCGAGGCCGGATCCGGGCAGCGGTCCCCTTTTGTGCTCCGCCCAGCCCGTGAGGAAATTCGTGGACAAGCCCGTCCTGCTGACCGTCGACGACGATCCGGCCGTGTCCCGTGCGGTCGCCCGCGACCTGCGGCGGCAGTACGGCGACCGGCACCGCATCGTGCGCGCCGAATCCGGCGCCCAGGCGCTGGAGGCGCTGGCCGAACTGCACGAGCGGGGCGAACAGGTCGCGGTGCTGATCGCCGACCAACGCATGCCACAGATGGACGGGGTCGCCTTCCTGGAACAGGCCGCGCATCTGTACCCGCGTGCGAAACGGGTGCTGCTGACCGCCTACGCGGACACCGGCGCGGCGATCCGGGCGATCAACGACGTGGACATCGACCACTACCTGCTCAAGCCGTGGGATCCACCGGAGGAACGGCTGTACCCGGTACTGGACTCGCTGATCACCGCGTGGGAGACCGCGCCGGTGCCGGACGAGAGCTGGGCCACCGTGATCGGCGCCCGATTCTCCGCGCCCTCCTTCGAGTTGCGCGACTTCCTCGCCAACAACGGGGTGCCGTATCGCTGGTACGACGTCACCCAGGCCGAGGCGCGCCGGCTGATGCGTGAGACCGGCACCACCGAGGCCGACGTGCCGGTGGTGATCGCGCCGGACTCGACCGTGTTGCGGGCCCCGTCCAAGGGCGAACTGGCCGAGTACGTCGGCCTGTCCGTGACCGCCTCCGGCGACCTGTACGACGTGGTGATCGTCGGCGGCGGCCCGGCCGGCCTCGGCGCGGCGGTGTACGCGGCCAGCGAGGGGCTGCGCACACTGCTGGTGGAGCGCCAGGCCACCGGTGGCCAGGCCGGGCAGAGTTCGCGGATCGAGAACTATCTCGGCTTCCCGGACGGCATCTCCGGCTCGCAGTTCATCGGCCGGGCCCGCCGCCAGGCGCTCAAGTTCGGCGCCGAGATGGTCAGTACGCGCGACGTGACCGAACTGCACGTGGACGGCGAGGTGCGCACCATCTCGTGCGACGGCGACATCGTCGCCCGGGGCCATGCGGTGGTGCTCGCCACCGGCGTGTCCTATCGCACCCTGGAGGCGCCGGGCCTGGCCGAACTCACCGACCGCGGCGTTTACTACGGTGCGGCGCTGACCACCGGCCCGGACACCCGCGACCAGGACGTCTACATTGTCGGCGCGGCCAACTCGGCCGGTCAGGCCGCGGTGTTCTTCGCCCGCTATGCCCGCCGGGTGATCATCCTGGTGCGCGGTGCGGGCCTGGAGGCGTCCATGTCGCACTACCTGATCGAGCAGTTGGCGCAGATCCCCAACATCGAGGTGCGCGTGCGCACCGAGGTCTCCCACGCGCACGGCACCGGTCGGCTGCGCGAACTCACCCTGCGCGACCGCGACTCCGGCAAGGAGGAGACGGTCCCCGCGTCCTGGTTGTTCGTCTTCATCGGTGCCAGCCCGCGCACCGCGTGGCTGGACGGCAGCGGCGTGCGCCGCGACCGGGAGGGCTACATCCTCACCGGCAGCGAACTCCTCGACGACTGCGACGGCGAACTCGACGGCTGGAGTCGGCCGCCGTTCGTCCAGGAGACCGCCGTGCCGGGCGTGTTCGCCGCCGGCGACTCGCGCGCGGCCTCGGTCAAGCGGGTCGCGTCGGCGGTCGGCGAAGGTGCGATGACGGTGATGTTGGTGCACCGCTACCTGGACACGTTGGGCGCCCGGAGGGACTCCGCGGATTCCGCAGGTTCCGCGAATTCCCCGGATTCCCGCACCCCGGCGACGGAGGGCTCGCGATGAGTGTGTGCGACGTGTTGCCGCCCGAGGAACTGCGCACGCTGTTCCTGTTCGAGAAACTCCCGGACGAACACCTGAACTGGCTGTGTGCGCACGGCAAGGTCAAGGCGTTCCCGGCGAACACCACGCTCTACCACGAGGGCGACCCCGGCGAGTGCTTCTTCGTGTTGCTCTCCGGCGAGGTCACGATGAACCGCATGGTGCGCGGCGGCGAGCTGGAGGTGCACCGCTCGTCGATGCGCGGCGCCTACGTCGGCGCCGCGCTCGCCCTGGACGGCAGCGGCAACGACGGCGCCACGCCGGCCGTGCACGCGTACGGCAACACCGCGCGCACGCACGTCGACTCGACCTTCTTCGTGCTGCCGGCGGCCGAACTGGCGCAGGCCTTCACCGAGTGGTTCCCGATGGCCGCGCACCTGGTCGCGGGCATGTTCCTGGGCGCGCGCCGCAACGGCTCGGCGGTCGGGCAGCGCGAGCGCATGGTGGCCCTGGGCACGCTCACCGCCGGGCTCACCCACGAGTTGGGCAACCCGGCGGCGGCAGCCGAACGGGCCGCCGCGAACCTGCGGATCCGGCTGGGCGAATTGCGCTCGGCCCGAGCCGAGTTGGCCCGCGCCGGGGCGACCGCCGAGGCGCTCGCGGCGCTGGATCGCTTGCAGGCCGAGGTGTTGGCCCACCGCGGCGCCGAGGCGCCGCGGCTGCGACCGCTGGAGTTCGCCGACCGGACCGACGAAGTGGCCGAGATCTTCGAGGACTTGGGCGTCGAGGATGCGTACGAGACGGCCCCGTCGTTCGTGAACGTGGGTCTGTACCAGGACTGGGCCCGGGACGCGGGCGCCGCGCTCGGTCCGGCCGCGCGCCCCGGATTGACCTGGCTCGCCGCCAACCTGGAGGGCGAGGCGCTGCTCGACGAGGTCGCCGACGCACTCGGCCGGATCACCGAACTGCTCTCCGCCGCCGGGCAGTACACCCAGATGGACCGGGCCCCCTACCAGGAGACCGACCTGCGCAAGGGCCTGGACAGCACGGTGGCCATGTTGGCCGGCCCGCTGCGCGACATCCGGGTCGAGCGCGAGTACGCCGAGGACCTGCCGAAGATCCAGGCGTATCCGGCCGAGCTCAACCAGGTGTGGACCAACCTGATCGACAACGCCGCCGACGCGATGGCCGGCCACGGCACGCTGACCCTGCGGGCCCGCGCGGACGCGGCGTCGGTGGTGATCGAGGTCGAGGACGACGGCCCCGGCATCCCACGCGACATCCAGGACCGGATCTTCGAGCCGTTCTTCACCACCAAGGCACTGGGCGAGGGCACCGGACTGGGCCTGGACATCTCGTACCGGATCATCGTCGAACGCCACGACGGCACGGTCACGGTCGACTCCGAACCCGGCCGCACCACCTTCCGGATCACGCTGCCGAGATAGCGCGTGGGCCCGGCGGGCGCGTGCTCGCCGGGCCGCGTCGCGCGGTGTCGCCCGGGCCGCGCCGTCGGCGGCGGCCCGGGCGGCGGCCTCACAGGCCCAGGACGGCCCGCAGCGCCACGTCGACCTGTTCCATCTCGTCGGGCGTGACATCGCCCAGATAGGTGCCCTGTTCGAAGCGGCCGTGTCGGGACGTGTACAGGTCGGGGGCCAGCACGACGCCGTTGACGGGCGTGGTGATCCGGACCGTGACCAGCGACTCCCGGCGGTCGCCGACGGTGTCCACCAGCGCGCACAGCGCCGCGCCGGGGTGCAGCGCGGCGACGTGGTCGTTCTGCACGATCATGAAGGTGCGTTCGCGGCCGACGGTGGGGATCGTCCACACCTGGCCACGCCTCAGCGGCCGCATCGCTCCGCCCCTGTCCGGCCCGAGACGGCGACGACCGGCCGACCATTGCGCGTTGTCCGTGTGGAACGGTCGGGGTCGGGGACGAAGCGGTTGCCGGTAGCCATGGCATCAGTCGTACCAGACGCGGCGGTACCCGAATTGCCATCGGGGGGCGCGTTCGCCGCCGGCGGAGCGATTCGCCCGATTCATCGGCTCCGCAGTGCACTTGGGCGGGCCTACCTGTTCGGGTTCCGGGTCGCGTCCCGGTCGCGACCCCCGGTCGGCCGGCGGTCGGATCGCGGTCGGTTCGGCGAGGGCCGCGCAGATCCCTCGCACGAGCGAGGCGGCGGCGGGGGATCAGCCGCGACACTGTCGGTACACACCACCCGGGAGCAAGCCGCATGTCCGACCACCTCGCCGAGCGCGGCGCCGACCGGCACGTTCGTGACCGGGCCAAACACACGCTGGGCATCCTGCGCCGGACCGACCCGCAGGTCCTGGACCTGATGATCGCGCTGATGGTGCAGTTCATGGTGTCGCTGCCGTTCCTGGTCGCGCTGCGTTCGCCCTACCGGATCGGATTCCTGCTGCTGAGCGGCACCGCGATCCCGCTGATCTGGCGACGTCGGCAACCGTTCGCGGTCGCGTGTGTGGTGGCGCTGTTCACGGTGCCGGTGTCGCTGCACCATCGACCCGGTCAGCCCTTCCAGTTCGGCATGACGATCGCCATCTACACGGTGTTCGCGCTCGGTCGGCGCTGGGAGCGGATCACCGTGGCGGTGTTGGCGCTGCCGATCACGCTGTTCGTGGAAAACTTCAAGAATCAGCCGGTACAACAGGCCACTTTCGACGTCCTGGCCCTGACCGCGGCCGCCGCGTTCGGACTTGCCACTCGGCACCGCACCGCCTACATCGCCGGGATCGAGGAGCGCACCCGCCGACTGGAGCACGAACGGGACCTGGAGATCCGCCGCGCGGACGCCGAGGTGGCCCGGGCCGCCGCGCGCGAACGGGCCAGGATCGCCCGGGACATGCACGACATCCTGGCGCACGCGGTGAGCCTGATGACCGTGCAGGCCGAGGCCGGGCCGGTGGTGGTGCGCAGCGATCCGGCCCGCGCGGAGGCCGCGTTCGACGCGATCGCCGACGCCGGGCGCGACGCGATGGTGCAACTCCGGCGGATCCTGGGCACGCTCAAGGAGGACGACGAGGCCGGCGCCCGGGCGCCGCAGCCCACCGTCGCCAACATCGCCGACCTGGTCGCCGAGGTCGGCCGCACCGACCTGCGGGTGGTCTACGAGAGTGTCGGCATGCGCCGACCGCTGCGCTCGGACGCGGAGATCGCCGCGTACCGTGTCGTCCAGGAGGCGCTGACCAACACGGTCCGGCACGCGCACGCCACCACGGTGGTGGTGCGGCTCGAATGGGGCGAGGACACGATGAGGATCACCATCACCGACGACGGCCGAGGCGGGCGACCGCGACCGGGCGGCGGACACGGGCTGATCGGCATCCGTGAGCGGGCGACGGCGTGCGGTGGCAGCGTGACGACCGGGCCGCGGGTGACCGGGCCGGGCTTCGAGGTTGCGTTGCGGATCCCACTCGATTCGGTATGGGCCTCGTGATGCCGATCAGCGTGGTGGTGGCCGACGACCAAGGGCTGGTGCGCAGCGGCTTCGCGATGATCCTGGACGCGCAGCCGGACATCTCGGTGGTGGCCGAGGCGGGCGACGGCCTGGAGGCGGTCGAGGCGGTTCGTGCGTACCGGCCCGACGTATTGCTCCTGGACATCCGGATGCCCAGGATGGACGGCATCGAGGCGGCCCGGGTGTTGTCGGCCGAGGCGCCGGGATGTCGGATCGTCATGCTGACCACGTTCGATGTGGACGAGTACGTCTACGACGCGCTGTACGCGGGCGCGGCCGGCTTTCTGCTCAAGGACGTGCGCCGGGACGATCTGGTGCACGCGGTGCGGATGGTGGCGAGCGGCGAGGCGCTGCTCGCGCCGTCGGTGACCCGACGGCTGATCGCCGACTACACGCGCCGACTACCCCGTACGGAGGCCCCGGCCGAACCGTCCGAGCGGCTGGCCGTGTTGACCACGCGCGAGCGTGAGACGATGCGCTGCCTGGCGCTGGGGATGTCCAACGCGGAGATAGCCGAGGCGCTGGTGGTCAGCGAACATACGGTGAAGACGCACGTCAGCAGCATTTTGGGGAAGCTCGGGCTGCGCGATCGGGTGCACGCGGTGATCTGCGCGTACGAGACGGGCCTGGCCGTCCCGGGCCTGAATTGACCCCCGCGCGAGCGGTGCGCGGGCCGTCGACTCGCTCGCTCGGGTGAGGTCCGCGAGATTTCTCCGTCCTACAGGGGGAGTACGTGGGCTTGCGGAAACGGTTCGTACAGCCGATGCGCTGCACGGCCCCTACGGCGAATCCTGGTGGGGCCCGAGGGATTGTCCCGTCGGGCGCTTCGAACGGGGGAGCGCGCCATGAGCGATGTCCTGCAGCAGACGCCCAACGAGCTCTACCTGCGATTGAGCGACTGCACGATGCGGGTGGGCAAGGGTTCGCGTGGGCGACCGGCGCTCGAGGTGTACACCGGCTACCGGCTGATCGACGTGGCCGTGGCCGGCGCCGCGCTGGGGCCGAGGCTGCTGCGCGGCGCGCTGCGCTCCGCACGCGGCGAACCGGCGTGGGCGCTCGCGTGGGGCGTGTTGCCGGACGACGGCGTGCCGCCGCAGGTCGAGTTCCGACGCGGCCGGTTCGTGTTGCAGGCACCGGCGACGATCTTCGCCGAGCGGTTCTGGGTGGCCGCCGTCCCGGGCGTCTACCGCTCCTTGACGGTGCGCACGGAAGGCGACGCGCTCGGCGAGGGCGGGCGGCTCGGTCGGATGCGGACGCCGCGGTTGTGAGGGCGTCGGCGAGTGCGGACCGGGCCCGGCTTCCGGGTCGGGTTCGGTGAGGTGCCGGCCGCGCCATTGATTCCGTACACCCCGCCCCGCTGAACACCTCGGCGGCGAACGGAAACCCGGCCCCGTCGAGTCCGACGGAGTCGGCCCGGAAGGCGTTGTCCGGCGGCACCCGGAAGTTGGTCGGGTCGTGCTCGTCGGTGCTTCGGCTCGTTCCGGTGCCGTCGGCGGGTCGGATCCGGCTGCGGCAGCCACCGGTCGGTTCCGGCCCGGCGCCAAGCTGTGGCCGACCTTTCGGGGAAGTGGCTGCGGGGCGGGGGTACGGCTGGGAACGGGGGCGGCCCGCTTCGGTGTGGGCTCGGTCAGGTGGCGTGGGCGACCGGGCAGCCGCCGGTCAGCCGGGAGAGGAAGGCGTTGGGGTCGTAGTAGTGCTCGACCTCGACGAGCTTGAGGTCTTCGCTGACCTTGGCCACGCTCATGCCGAACATCTCGATGGTCTCGCCGTTCGGTCGGAAGCCCTTGTATTCGCCCGTGTAGCTGCCCCAGTGTCGCCACTTGAAGGCGATCACGGGCGGCGGGGACAGGACTTCGAGGACCTCCCAGTAGAAGCCCTCGGGGAACGCGGTGTGGAAGATGTGGTGTGAGGACTCGAAGCTCTCCCCACCCGGCGAATAGAAGATGCTGTCGCCGATCAGGATGTTGTAGCTGCCCTGGTCGACGATGTCCTGCGCGCTTGCCCACGGGCCGCCGTTGACGTTCGTGCGGAATCGCTCGGTGGCCATCGAGACCCAGGTCTTCGGGTCCCCCTTGTGCGAGACCTCCATCTCGAAGACCTGCACGAGGCTCTCGACGATCGCCTCCAGCGAGTCGGGTGCGTGCTGCGTGCTGCGCTGTCCCGGCATCACCGTGTGCGAGAGGTGGTAGTCGGGGGCCTCTTCGCGCCAGTCGGCGGGGGCCGCCGCGGCGACGACGGCGTCCCGTCCCTGGAGCCAGAGCGGAGTCGCGGGGGAAGTCGACACGTGTTTTCCGTCCTTCGTTGCCGGCGGCAGCGCTCGGTGGCGCGCGCCGTCCGGAGGGGAACGGGGGCGATCCTGACTCACTGTCAGACCAGGCGCAACCTTCCGTGGTGCCGGCCGGTGCCCCACCCCTGGCCGGATTCGATCGGCCTTGCCGGATGGAATCCGGCCAATCGGAGGGCATGACCGACTCCCGGGCATACGGGGACTGTTCACGTGTCGACATGCACGCCGATGCAGGTCGGCGGGGCAACCGCCGGTGTGCGGCCGGTGTTTCGCGGGCCGGTCGGGCAGCACGGGCCGCATGATTTCGGCAGCGGCGCGTGTGCGCAATATTTTGCCTACGGAGCGTCAATCGCCGTTTACCGCAAGATCGTTCATGTCTCCAGTGGCAGCAGCTCGGCGGCGAACTCGGCCAGGAACGTGGCCCACGAGCGGGGTGTGCCGGCCGGTCGGACCACGAACTTGCTCACCCCGGCATCGGCATACCGGTTGATCAGCTCGCGCGCGGCGGCCCACCCGGTGGGGAGCAACTCGGCGATGTCCACGTGCGGTCGTTGCCGGCGCAGCGCGCCGAGGTCGCGGCCGGGCAGGTCGTCGAACGCGACGACCAGGCTCATCCCGTAGTGGTCGTCGTCGACGGTACGCCCGGCCTCGGTCGCGGCGGCCTTGATCGTGCGGCGGGCCGCACCGGCCTCGTCGGGGGTCAGCGCGGCGCCGAGCCACCCGTCGGCGAGCCGACCCACCCGGCGCAGCGACTGCGGGCCGCCGCCCCCGAGCCACAGGTCGAGCGGACGGGTGGGGCGCGGGCCGACCCGGGCGTGTGCACACCGGTGGTACTTGCCCTCGAAGG
This sequence comes from Embleya sp. NPDC005971, assembly GCF_040629175.1. Lineage (NCBI taxonomy): Bacteria > Bacillati > Actinomycetota > Actinomycetes > Kitasatosporales > Streptomycetaceae > Embleya > Embleya sp. NPDC005971. The sequence continues at coordinate 41,143 of NZ_JBEXUX010000049.1, forward strand.
ACACGTCGTCGTTTTCGAGCAGAAGACGGACGAGGGTGAGTGCCTCGTCCATCACCTCGCCGCGCGGGCCCGGGATCGGGAACAGCGGCCGATCCCGCTCGGTCGCGTGCCGAACCCCGAACACCGGCAGGATCCGGCCCGGCGCGAGCGCGGCCAGCGTGGCGAGTTCCTTGGCCACGGCCACCGGATTGCGGCCGGGCAACACGGTGACCCCACTCCCGAGCTTGAGCCGCCGGGTGCGACCGGCGGCGTAGCCGATGGCGACGAGGGGATCGGGGAGATCGGCACCGATCAGGTCGGGAAACCAGAGCGAGTCGATGCCGAGCTCTTCGATGCGGTCGAGCAACTCGTCGAACGGCGGGGAAGGCGTGGCGGTGGCGGGCGGGGTGAGACCCAGGCCGATGCGCAGTTTCATGGGGTCAGTGTGGCGGGGCGGGTGGGGGCCGCAGGCGGGCGGCGGTGGACTTCAGTTCGGTCGTGTAGTGCCGGCGCTCGGCTCGGCTGACGGCGGGGCGCAGGGGACCGATTTGCAACTCGTGGGTCGGGGGGCCGTGCGGGGTCGGGACGGGGGCGGACAGGTAGCTGAGGGGGAGGGGCCGGGGCGAGGCGAAGTCGGCCTCGGTGTAGGGGTGGGCGCCGATCGAGGCGAGTTGCTCGCGGGCTCGTTCGCGGAGGGCGGTGCGGGTCGGGTGCTCGTCGAGGAGGGCCACCACGTCGCGCAGGACGGTCAGCAACTCGGTCGAGTCGCCGCGCGGGCGCCAGGCGGCGACGCCGTGGGTGCGGATGGTGTCCAGGGCCGGGGCCAGGTGGGGTGCGTGGGCGAGCCAGGCGGCGCGTTCGGCGGCGGGCCGCCAGGGCATCACCGAGGCGCCGGCGGGTGGGCGCAGGGGGAGGCGGGTGCCCACGTCGATCCCGGCCGGCAGCCGACCCGGGCCCGGCTCCACCGCGAGGAAGACCACGTGGTCCGGGCCGACCAGGGACAGGGCCACGCCGCAGTCGACCCGGGTCGCGAGGGCGGCGAGGAGCTGCGCCGTGTCGTCCGGGAGCGCCACCCGGGTGCGGACCGCGGCGGCGACGGTGAGCAGGCCCGGGCCGAGGGTGTAGCGGCGATCGGGGCCGCGTTGTACCCAGCCTGGTGCTTCGAGGGCGGCCAGTACGGCGGTCGCGGTGGAGCGGTTCAGGTCGAGGCGGGCGGCCACCTCCGAGACGCTCGCACCGTGCGGCGACGCGGCGAGCAACTCGACGACGGCCACCACCCGGTCGGTGGGCGGGGAAGCTGCCATGGGCACCTCTTGTTCGGGAGCGGGGTTGTGTCTAGGGTGCCGGTGAATATACGTCATCTCGACGACGAATATTCGTCAGTGGTCAAGGGCTTGCCGACCGGCGGGGGATTCGGATGGACGCGATGGACACGACGGATGTGGTCGACCCGTTCGACGCGCGGGCGCCGTTCGACATCGAGGGGTACGACTTCGCGTTCGACGACATTCCGGATCTGCACGAGGTGATCGCCGCGGCGCGGGCGCGGAAGCCGTACGCGATCGTGCCGTTCCTGGGGACGCGGGCGGTGCTGTTTCTCACCCACGACTTGGTGACCGCGGCGTTCAAGGACGAGGAGTCGTTTCCGGCGTCCGCGATCTACGCCGCGACGACCGAACCCGTGCTCGGGCACACCATCCAGTGCATGCGTGGTGCCGAACATCGGATCAACCGCAAGCTCGTGGTGCCCGCGTTTCGGCGCAAGGTGGTCACCGACCAGGTCGAGGCGATCCTGGAACCGCTCGCGCACGAACTCGTGGACCGTTTCGAGGCGCGCGGCGAAGCCGACCTGGTCGCCGAGTTCACGCACGGCTACCCGGTCCGGGTGATCACCCGGCTGCTCGGACTGCCGATGGACGACGAGGAACGGTTCCGCCGCTGGGCGGTCGACCTGTTCCACTTCCCGATGGAGCCCGAGGCGGCCGAGCGCGCGTCACGCGAGTTCACCGAATACGTCACGCCGATCGTCGCGCGCCGCCGGATCGACCCGGGCGACGACCTGCTCTCGACGCTCGCCCACACCGAGGCCGAGGGGCGCCGGCTCACCGACGAGGAGATTCTCTCGTTCCTGCGGCTGCTCTTCCCGGCCGGCGCCGACACGACCTATCTGGGACTGGGCAACGCCCTGTACGCCCTGCTCACCCATCCCGAGCAGTTGGCCCGGGTGCTGGCGAACCCCGACGTGGAACTGGAGTGGGCGGTCGAGGAGTCGCTGCGCTGGGAGCCGCCGGTGGGCCTGTTGCCTCGGATGTGCCCGGCGCCGGTGCGCGACTGGCAGGGGCTGGGGCTGGACATCCCGGCGGAGACACCGCTGATCTTCGCGATCACGGCGGCCAACCGGGACCCGGCGCACTATCCGGACCCGGACGTGTTCGACATCGGCCGCCGGGTCCGACCCACGCTCGCCTTCGGCGACGGGCCGCACGTGTGTCCGGGCACCTGGCTGGCGCTGGCCGAGATCCGGGCCGCGCTCAAGGTGCTGCTGCAACGGTTGCCGGAGATGCGATCGGCCGAGCCGACGCGCGTGCGCGGGTTGCTCGGTACGGCGCTGCGCGGGCCGGAGTCGTTGCGGGTGCGGTTCCGACCCCCGTCCCGATGTGGCGGCTAACGCGCCTGCTCGGCCGGGAGTTCGGCGTCGAGGCGGGTCACGTTCTGGAGCAGGCCCCAGACGAACTCCGCGCGGTAGGTGTCCGTGCCCTCGGTGACCAGGCTCGCCCAGCGGCTGGGCGCGGAACCCTCCACGTGGCGCAGGTCCGGGAACGCCCCGGCGACATCCCCGATCACGAACTCCCAGGGTCGCAGCGCGGCCACGCCTTCGACGGGCGGCGTCGTGGCGGGATCGGCGCGCACCAGCCATTCCTGCCAGACCCGCCCGTCGGGACCGGTCAAGACCTCGAAGCGCAACTGCGGCCACAGCGGCAACACCCACCACTGCGCATCGGCGGTGAGATCCCCGATCCGGCGCTCGGCCCGGCCGGACGGCTCACCCAGCGCGGCCCGGTAGGCCCGGCCGGGGCCACCGACCGAGCGGCTGCGCACCATGCGTTGCCACTGCGCGTTGACCTCGCGCATCCGGGTGCGGGTGAATTCCAACTCGCGGACGGCGTCGGCGACCAGATCGGGTTGGTAATCGCCCATGCGTCGCAACAACACCAGACAGAACTGATCCGGTCCCACGCTGATCTCCGTACTCGTTCGCAGCCGACCTCGACGCTATCCACAAAGCGGACGGCGTCGTCGTCATTCCCGGAAGTCGTCGACGCGGGTCGATTCCGGGCAATGTGTATGCCCGAGGCCCTGGGATCTGACGGTCCGTCAGCGCTATCGTGAACCCGAAGTCATCGGGCGGCCACCGGACAGTCGGCGCCGACCCATTACGTGGCAAGGGGTGGCACATGATCGTCGACTACATCCGAATGCTCGGCGGGGACCGCATCGAGCATCCCGGCGGGACCCTGCTGGCCCACCTGGGCCGAGTCGAGGCACTGCTCGGCGACTGGGGCGCCCGCCCCGAACTGCGCACCGCCGGCCTGTGCCACGCCTTCTACGGCACGGACGGCTTCGCGACCACACTGCTCCCGCTGGACCGCCGCGCCGAACTCGCCGGCCGGATCGGCGTGGACGCCGAGCGCATCGTGTACTTCTACGGGAGTTGCGACCGGGCCGCGAGCCACCCCACGCTGGTCGACGGCCCGTTCCGGGACCGGTTCACCGGCCGCACGTACACGCCGACCGAAGCCGAACGGCGCGACTTCGCCGAACTCACGGCGGCCAACGAACTCGACATCGTCCGCGTCATGCCGGAGGTTCCGGCCCGGTGGGGCGCCGAGCTCCGGGACATGCTGGCCGGGTTCCGTCCGTTGCTCAGCGCCGGCGCGTGGGCCGAGTGCGAACGGGTGCTCGGCGACGCCAGGGCGGGCACCCGCTGACTTCGGGCCCGCTTCGGGTCCTGCTTCCGGTGCTGTTTCCGGTTCTGTTTCTGCTTCGCGGCCCGCGCGAAGCTCGGCGCCCGGGCGATCGTCAGCGGCCGTCCGGCGTCGGGCGGTGCTCGACGTATTCGACGACGGTGCCGTCGGCGTGCCGGGCGGTGACTCCGGAACCGGTGGGCACCCGGCGCGGCGGTTCGAGGATCTCGGCGCCTGCCGCCGCCAGCCGTTCGAGGCAGGGCGCCAACTCCGGGACCAGCAGGGTGCCGGTGGTGGACCGGAAGCGCTCCACCGTGGCGGCGGCACCTTCGATCAGCAGGAAGCCGCCGACGGCGGACAGGGCGATGCCGAATTCGCGGAAGGTGAACCACATATCGCGCTCGACGCCCTGGAGACCCTCGTAGAACGCGGTCGCGGCTTCCAACTCACCGGGCTCGACGAAGACCCGAAGGAACGCGCGCGGTGTGGTGAGCGTGGACGAGTCGTTGCTGCGGCGCCACACCACGTCGGAGCCGGCGCCGGCGGCGGCGATGGCGGACGCGATGGCGGACGCGGTGGACTCGGTGGCGGCGGTGGGCGTGGGCTGGTCGGTCATGGTTGTCGGGTCCCCTGTCGGTGTGCCGGCCGGGCGATCGGCCGGGGTGATCGGTACGTCCACCACCCTCGCGACGTCGCCCGGATCGGGGCAGGCTCCGGTTCATACCGTGAGTACCGGTCATAGGCTGGGCCGATGGCCACCCAGGACGGGCAGGATCGTCGGCGCGGGCTGGGCGGGTTCCTGCGCGCACATCGCGAACTGCTCACGCCCGAGGACGTCGGGCTGCCCCGATCGCCGCGTCGCCGCACGCCCGGCCTGCGCCGCGAGGAGGTCGCCGCGCTGTCGGGGGTCGGGGTGGCCTGGTACACGTGGTTGGAGCAGGGCCGGGTGGACACGTCGCGCCAGGTGCTCGAATCGGTGGCGCGGGCGCTGCGCCTGGACGTCGACGCCCGCCGGCACGTGCTCGAACTGGCCGGCTTCCACGTACCGCCCGAGGCGGGGCCGGCGTCGGCCGACGGTCTGCGGGCGATGGTCGGGAGTTGGCCGACCAGCCCGGCGCTCGTGCTCGATCGGGCCCTGGACGTACTGGCCTGGAACGACGCCTGGCGGGCGATTCGGCCCGACCCGGCGGGCGTGCCGATCGAGCGCCGCAACCTGCTGCTGATGCTGCTGACCGACCCGGCCCACGAGCCGGCATTCCCCGAGCGCGAGCCGCTCGCCCTCGATCTGGTCCGCCATCTGCGCACCCGTCCCGACGACGCGCGGCAGCGCACGGTCGCGGCACGACTGCTGGTCGAGCGGCCGGACCTGGCGGCGTGGTGGCAATGCCGCGCGGTGGGCGTGTTCGCGGCCCGGACGGTGCGACTGTGCGGGGCTGCGGTGCGGGAGGCCGAGGCGGATCGGGCGGCCGAGGAAGGCGCGACGTGGGCCGTGCCGCTGCGCTTCGCGGTGTCCCTGCTGCTGCCGGCGGAGGGCCCCGAGACCACGGTGCTGGTGTGGACGCCCGCGGATGCGGCGACGGCCGCCCACGTGCTGGACCGGACGGCGGGGGAGCAGGCGACGGGGAGCGGCCGGGGGTCAGGTGTCGGGGTCCCCCACGTGGGTGAGTCGATCGTCGCCCAGCCTGGCCTGCACGTCCCGGAACAGGATCGCGAGCAGACCCGCTAGCTGCGTCTGCTGCTCGGGGGTCAGGCCGTCGATCAACTGCGCTTCGCGACCCAGTACCCGATCGACCGTCGCCTCCACCAAGGCATGCCCCGCCTCGGTCAGTTCGACCTCGACCGAGCGGGTCCGACCGGATCCGGCCCGCCGGACGACCAGGCCCTCGCGCTCGGCCCGGGCGACCCGCTGCGAGACGGCGCCCGCCGTGACCAGCGAACGCCGGCCCAGTTCGCGCGTACCCAGGACGTACGGCGCTCCACTGCGCCGCAGCACACTCAGCAGGTCCAAGGTCGCCGCGTCGACGCCCGCCCCGGCCAGCACGCGGCGCCGGTCGTCCCCGAGCAACTTGGCCAGCCGCCAGATCGGCGTGACGATCCCGATCGAGGACACCGGCGTCCCGGGCCGCTCCCGCTCCCACGCGGCGGCGATCTCCTCGACGGCGTGACCGACGCGTCCCGAGGCACCGCCGCCGACCGGGTCGAGCGGCTGCTCGGCGGTCCGTACGTCGGCCCGCGCGTCGGCCTCCGGGGTCGTTCCTGTCCCGACCCCGGCGCCGGGCCGGTCCGCGCCGGCCGTCGTCGGCTTTCCCGGCGATGTCTCGGCCGCGGCACGGGGCCGGCGCTCGTCGGTTGCCATGGAACCTCTTCCCGATGTTATGTTCAGATCTAAATTTAGAGCTAAACGACCGTTGTGGAGGTCATCCTATGGCACGCAACATCCTGGTCACCGGCGGCGGCACCGGTATCGGACTCGCGATCGCCCGGCACTTCGCCGGGCTCGGTGCCGCCGTGACGATCACCGGTCGGCGGGCCGAGCCGCTCGCCGTCGCCGCCGAACGGACCGGAGCCCGAGCGCTGGTCTGCGACCACACCGACCCCGAGGCGCTGACCCGACTGCTGGCCGAACTGCCCGAGCGGATCGACGTACTGGTCAACAACGCCGGCGGCAACACCGACTTCGACCACGGCCCCGCCATCGACCTCGCGGGCTACGCCCGTGCGTTCCGGGCCAATCTGGACGCCAACCTGGTCGGCGCCGCGCTGACCACCCGGGCCGTCGAGGACCGGCTCGCCGCCGGCGGCGCGGTGATCGGCATCGGTTCGCTCGCCGCCGACAAGGGAGCCGGATCGTACGGCGCGGCCAAGGCCGGACTCGCCGCCTGGAACGTCGCCCTCGCGGACGCCCTGGGCCCGCGCGACATCACCGCCAACGTGGTCTCGCCGGGCTACATCGCGGACACCGAGTTCTTCCGGGACAACCTCACCGAGGACCGCCGCCGACACCTGGTCGCCTCGACGTCGCTACGCCGGGCCGGCTCGCCCGAGGACGTCGTCGGCGCTGTCGCGTTCCTCGCCTCGCCCGCAGCCCGGCACGTCACGGGGCAGGTTCTCAACGTCAACGGCGGTGCGTACAAGAGTCGTTGATGTCGGGAGCAGCTCGGCGGCCCCGGCCCGCAGGTGCGGACCGGTCGGGCATCCGCGGCGCCGAAGCGGGAAACCGGGTTCACCGGACGGGGCATCGTTCGCGTCCGTAGCGTTGGGCTGCGGCGCTCCCCGCACGGAACGCACGGAACGCACGGAACCCCGTACAGACTCCCCGCAGAGCTTCTCCACACGGAAGGCAGATCCGATGGAATCCCACACGCTGGCGGTGCCCGGAGCCGACCTCTACTACGAGGTACGCGGCTCCGGTCCGGTGCTGTTAACGATCAACGGCAGCAACGGAGACACCGATCTGTTCGCGACGCTGGGCGATCGCCTGGCCGACCGCTACACCGTCGTCGCGTACGACCGACGCGGCAACTCCCGTAGCCGGCTCACCGGTCCGCCCGGCGAGCAGCGCATCGAGGAGCATGCCGACGACGCGCACCGGCTGCTCCAGGCCCTCACCTCGGAGCCCGCGGCCGTCTTCGGCACCAGTTCCGGTGCCGCGATCGGCCTCGACCTGCTCGTGCGACACCCGGAACAGGTCGGCCTGCTCGTCGCCCACGAGCCGCTCGTGGTGGGGCTGTTGCCCGAACCGAAGCAGTGGTACGCGAAGTTCGACAACGTAGGCGAGTTGTACCGGACCGACGGCCTGAAGGCCGCGATGGTCGAACTCAGCGCGTTGTTCGGCCTGTCCGGCCCGCCGGAGCCCACCGGGGATCTGCCCGCGCCGTTGCGCGAGTTGCTCGAACGGGTGCAGACCAACGTGCACTTCAACCTGTCCTACGAACTGTCGTCGTTCGCCCGCTTCGAGCCGGACCTGACCGCGCTGCGGGACGCACCGCTGGTGCTGGCCGTGTCGAACGAGGGCCCGGAGACGCTGCTCTACCGCACCACGGCGCTGCTCGCCGAGCGTCTGGACATCCCGGTCTTCGAGTTCCCGACCGATCACGTGGGCTACGCGTTGCGCCCCGACGAGTTCGCCGTGGCCCTGGCCGAGGTGCTCGACCGGGCCTAGGCCCGGTCGAGCGACAGGCGCGAAGCGGCCCGGCCGCGTCGGGTGACGGCGGCCGGGCCGGTGGCGCGCGGTGTCGGTCAGGCGCTGGCGCCACCGTCCAGGACGAGGTCGGTGCCGACCGCGAAGCCGGCCTCGTCGGAGGCCAAGTACAGGACGGCGGCCGCGAGTTCGGCCAGTGCGCCGACCCGACCGGACGGGTTCTCGCCCTTCATCCGGTCCGCGCGCTCGGCCTCGGTCTCGCCCGGACGCAACGACATCGAGGTGGCCAGCGGGCCGGGGCTGACCGCGTTGATTCGGACGCCGTCACCGATGTGGTCGAGCGCGGCATTGCGGGTGAGCGTGCTCACCGCGGCCTTGGACGTGACGTACGCGCCGAGGTTGGCCAGCCGGGCGTGGGCGCCGAGGTTGGAGGAGATGTTCACGATGGCACCGCCGCCGTTGGCCCGCATGTAGCCGATCTCGTGCTTCATCGAGAGCCACGTGCCGGTCACGTTGATGTCCAGGGTGGCCCGGAAGTCCGCCTCGTCGAGGTCGGCGAGCGGACCCACGCCCTGGATCACACCGGCGTTGTTGACGGCGACGTCGAGACCCCCGAACAACTCGACCGTGCGGGCGACGAGCGCGGCCAGGCTCGCCGAATCGGTGACGTCGGCGGTGACGGCCGCGCCTCGTCCGCCCTCGGCCTCGATCAGCCGGACGGTCTCCGCCAGCGGTGCGGCGGTGCGGCCCGCGGCCACGACGGCGGCTCCCTCGCGAGCGAAGGCGAGCGCGATCTCCCGGCCGGCGCCCGAGCCGGCTCCGGTGACGAGGACGGTCTTGGCGGTGAAACGTGCGGACATGGTGTTCTCCCGAGTCTTGCGGTGTGGAGGTGGTGGCGGATCGATGGGTGTGGTCGGTCGGTGGATGCGGTGCCGGCCGGTCAGCCGGTGCGCGGTGGTCCCGCCTCGCGGCTCGGTTCGGGCACCCGGTCGCCGTGCCGGTCCCGGAGCAGGGCGGTCGCGGACAGGGCGGCCAGGAGGAAGACCGCCCCGGCGGTGCCGAAGGCCCAGGCGTAGCCGACGATCACGTCGGCGCGGGTCGCGGCCACCGACATCAGCGCGGCCAGGCCGACGGTGGGCCCGAGTTCCATCGCGGTGTTCAGCACGCCGCCGGCCAGGCCCGCCTGGTGGGCGGGTACGTCCCCGGTGGTCAGGACGGCGGTGCCGGCGAAGATCAGGGCGGCGCCGACGGGCAGCAGGACCAGGCCCGGGAGCAGGTCACGGGCATAGCGGGTGCCCTCGTCCAGGCGGGCGAGCAGGAGCAGGCCCGTGCCGCCGATCAGCAGGCCCGACACGGTGATGCGGCCCGGACCGTAGCGACCGATCAGCGGGCCGGCCGCTCGACCGGCCACGATCAGCGCGAGGGCGAACGGGACGAACGCGCCGGCGGTCGCGAGCGGTGACCAATCGCGGTTCTGTTGCAGGTGGAGCGAGATCAGGAAGCTGATCAGGCCGGTCCCGGTGGCCGCGAGCAACACCCCGACCAGGCCCAGGACGCGGCGCGGAGCGCGGACGAAGCCGGGCGGGAGGAGCGGATCGGCCACCCGTCGTTCGACGACCAGGAAGGTGGCGAGCAGGAGCACGCCGACACCGAGCGGGACGAACACGGCAGCCGACGTCCAGGCATGGTCGCCGGTGACGGTCAGGCCGTATCCCGCGAGCGTGATGCCGACCGCGGCCAGGACCGCGCCGAGCGGATCGAGACCCGGACGGCCGCCCGGCCCGCCGTCGGCCGGCTGCCCCGCCGGCAGCCGACGTGGGGTCAGGAGCAGCGCCGCACCGGCAACGGCGACCGGTATGGCGAACATCCAGCGCCAGGACACCCAGGTGGTGAGCACGCCCGACGCGAGGTTGCCGATCGCGGCGCCCAGTACGGACAGCCCACCCCAGGTCGCCATCGCCCGCCGATACGCGCCCGGTTCGGGGTACACCGCGCGCAACACCGCCATCGCGGCCGGCGCGGTCAACGCGGCCCCCAACCCCTGCCCGAACCGCACCGCGACCAGCACCGCGAAGCCGGGCGCGAACGCCGCGATCGCCGAGGCAAGCCCGAAGACGACCAGGCCCACCGTGAACATCGGGCGTCCGCCGTAGCGATCGGCGAGTCGACCGCCGAACAACAGCAGACCGCTGAACGGCAGTCCGTAGGCGGCACTGAGCAACACCAGATCGGCCGAACCCAGGCCGAACTCCCGGCCGATGTCGGGCAGCGGCACGCCGATCGCGGTGATCGTGAAGATCAACGTGGCCTGCACGGTGCCGAGTACGGCGAAGGCGAGGCCGGCATGCGGCGTGGTCGTGACCGTGCCGACCGTGACCGTGCCGACCGTGACCGTGCCGCCCGTGACCGTGCCGCCCGTGACCGTGCCGGTCATTGCGATACCCCCGTTGCCGATAGCTTTTACAGATCGATCGTTCTGGAATAAGGGCAGGCGTGTGCCCGGCGGGTCGCCGGGTCGCGCGCGGGTTGTCGGCGAGTGCCTTCAGTCGAGCAGTACGAGTGCCTGTCGGGTCGCGTCGCGCAGGCGGACGGAGTCCGGGCCGGCCTTGCCGACCACGCGCATGCCCTGGAGCAGGACCAGCAGGAAGCGGGCCAGCGCCTGGGGGTCCCGATCCGGGCCCAGTTCGCCCTGCGCCCGGGCCCGGGTGAGCGCGACGGTCAGATTGGTCTCCATCTGACTCCAGCCGTACTCGACGATCCGGGCGGCGCCCGCGTCGTGTGCGGCCAACTCGGCGGCGGTGTTGGTCAGGAAGCAGCCGCGCAGCCGGGTCGGCTCCTCGGACGCCTGCCGGGCGAACCGCTCGACCAGGGCCCGAACGGCCGGCAACACCGGCCCCGGCTGGGACAACTCCTCGAACAACTCCGGGTTGCGGCTCTCCCGGTAGCGGTCCAGCGCCGCCAGGTAGAGGTCGTGTTTGTTGCCGAACGTCGCGTAGATGCTCGCTCGGGCGATGCCGAGGCGAGCCACGAGGTCCGCCATCGAGGTCGCCTCGTAGCCGCGCTCCCAGAAGAGTTCGAGCGCGGACTGCAAGGCGGCGTCGGGATCGAATTCCTTGGTCCTGGCCACGGACACGACCCTAAGGCATTCGAGAACGTACGGTCAATAAAGATCGACCGCCCTGCGGAACCGGACCGGGTGCGCGGAGCCGGACCGGTGTCAGCCCGCCGCCCGAGTCCAGCGACCGGCCAACCGAGCCACCCGGTCCACGAGTTCGGGTGGGCCCTCGACGGTGAAGTCGAGGTCGAGGAAGGCGAGATGGATCGCCAGCGCGTCGATCGAGGAGGCCCCCGTGGTCAACCGGCAGGTGTCCGCGTCGATCGCCTCCAGGACCCCGCCGCTCGCGCCGATCCGGGCCGAGGCGAGTTCCGGCGAGACGTGCAGGAGCACGGTCGCGTGGTGTGCGTAGGCGCGGACGGAGATGCCCGCGGTGAGGTATGCGGCGACGTCGTGGTCCGGCAGCGTTCGCGGCGTGAAACGCGGGCCGGTCGACGGGCGCAGCCGGATCCGGTCCACGCGATACGTGCGCCAGTCGGCGCGGTCGAGGTCCCAGGCCAGCAGGTACCAGCGGCGTCCCGTGCAGGCGAGCCGGTGCGGCTCGACCGTGCGAACGGCCTCGCGGCCGTCGTGGGTGCGGTAGTCGAAGCGCAGCGTCTCGGCCGAGCGGCAGGCCGCCGCGATCGTGGTCAGGTCGGCGGGAGCCACCGTCTCGCCGCATCCGGGCAGCGACACGGTGACCGCGTCGAGCGCGTCGACCCGGCCGCGCAACCGGGCGGGCAACATGCGTTCGAGCTTGGCCAGCGCCCGGGCCGAGGTCGGCTCGATCCCGGTGACCGTACCGCCGACCGCCGTGCGCAGCCCCGTCACGATCGCGACCGCCTCGTCGTCGTCCAGGAGCAGCGGCGGCAGTGGGCCGGTCGGGTCGAGCCGATAGCCGCCGGCGGCGCCGGACGCGGTGCGCACCGGGTAGCCCGCCGCGCGCAGTCGCTGCACGTCGCGCCGCACGGTACGGGGGCTGACCCCCAGGCGCGCGGCGAGGCGGGGGCCGGTCCAGCCCGCCGGGTCGAGGGAACCGGACCGCTCGGCGCGGTCGCGGCGCCCGGGCCGGCGCTCGGGCGGGGATTGGAGGAGGGACAACAGACGAAGCAGGCGGGTCGTACTCTCCAGCGTGTCCATGTGATCAGCGTTGCGTCGAATGCGGCAGGTTTCCGTCCGCATTCGCTCCTAGTCTTCGGTGCATGGAGATCACCACCCTCGGCAACCGCCGACTCAATCGTGCGCTGCTCGAACGCCAGTTGTTGACCCGGCGGCACGCCGTCTCGGCCCAGGCCGCGCTCACGCACCTGGTCGGTATGCAGGCGCAGGCCCCCCACCCGCCGTACGTCGGTCTGTGGACCCGCCTCGCCGACTTCGCGCCGAGCGAGCTGGCCGATCTCCTGACCGACCGCCGGGCCGTGCGCCTGGGCCTGATGCGCGGCACGGTGCACCTGGTGACCGACGCCGACTGCCTCGCGCTCCGGCCCGTCGTGCAGCCGATCTACGACGCGGACCTGTATCGCAACCAGCTACACGGTCTCGGCGACTCGAACGTCGACGTCACCGAACTGGTGGCCGTGGGCCGGGAGTTGATGGCCAAGCAGGCACTGACCGCCAAGGCGCTCGGGCTGGCGCTGGCCGAGCGTTTTCCGGACGAGGACCCGAAGGCCCTGGCCCACGCGCTGCGCAGCCAGGCATCGCTGGTCCAGGTCCCGCCGCGGGCCCTGTGGGGTCGCAGCGGTCAGTCCGCGTGTACCACCGCCGAACACTGGCTCGGCCGGCCCCTGGCCGCCGAAACCGCCCCGGACGAGATGTTGTTGCGCTATCTGGCGGCCTTCGGTCCGGCCACGATCGCCGACATGCAAGCCTGGTCCGGCCTGAACCGGCTGCGGGCGGCGGTCGATCGGCTGCGTTCGAGCCTGGTCGTCTACCGGGACGAGGCCGGCCGCGAACTCTACGACGTGCCCGATGCCCCGCTGCCGCCCGAGGACGCGCCCGCTCCGGTCCGCTTCCTTCCGGAATTCGACAACATCCTGCTCTCGCACGCCGACCGGGCCCGGATCATCTCCGAGGAGGACCGCAAACGCATGTTCACCGTCAACGGCATCATCCGGGCAAGCTTCCTGGTGGACGGCATGGTCGCGGGCATGTGGCGGCTCACCCGAGCCGGGAAACCGGTCTCGGCGGGCTCGCCCGCCGCCGCCGGCACGTCCGGCCCACCGCTGGTCCTGGAACTGCAACCCTTCCGCCCGATCGACCGGGCGGCCGGGGCGGAGCTGACCGCCGAAGGCGCCCGGCTGCTGGCCTTCGTGACCACCCACGACCACGAGATCCGCTTCGTCTGAGGACGGCACGCGGGCGGTCAGGCGCGGTTGCGGCGGTGCAGGCGGAGGGCCTTGAGCATGGCGACGGCGGCGGCGGTGGAGAGGGCGGCGCGGATGCCGTTCCAGATGTTCCAGGTGGTCTCGAAGTCGGCGCGGGACTTGCCCGGGTCGACGTCGCCGGCGTGGGCGAGGGCCTGGTTGAGGGGGACGTTGATGCCGGAGGTGGTCAGCACGGTGGTGGTGTAGAGGGCGAGGGCGGCCAGGGTCCAGCGCATGACGGTGGCGGTGGCGGCGTGCCCACGCAGCTTCCAGGCGGCGATCGCGGGGGCGGCCATGGCGGCGGTGAAGACGGTGAAGAACAGCGGGTTCTCGATGCCGGTGTTGATCTGCTGCATCGAGTGCACGAAGTCGGCGTCGCCCTTGGTGCCCAGCCACGGCATGACGACCGCGGAGAAGGCGACGTAGGTGCCGGCCATCAGCGTGTTGGCCACGGCGCCGGCGGTGAGCCAGCGGCCGACGGTCCTGCGGGTGGTGCCGATCGCGTCGGTGCCGGCGGCGAGCGTGTGGTCGATGGCAGCCATGATGAACTCCCTTGAGAATGAAGGTTGTCGGTCGGGACCGGCGGGCGCTTTTCGCGATTTCGCCGTCCCGTTCCTCGATGTCTCAAGACTCTCGTCTGCGCGCGCCTCGAACAACGGCCGATCCCGGAAGCGTGGTTAACCTCCGGGTTACCGATGCCGATCGCGGTTCGCGGGCCCGCCGGGGAAGCCGGCGCCGCGCAGGACCGTGCCCAGGTCGTGGGCCAGGTCGCGGCTCGCGGCGGGCCGGCCGGTCGGCGGGTGGGCCGTGTCGGCCAGGAGCCGGGTGATGCGCCCGGAGGCGATCGTGGCCCGGGCCGGGACGATATGCGACTCCAGGAGGTCGCCGGCGGCGCGCCAACTGCGGGTCCGGGCGAGGGCGTGCAGCAGGTGGGCATGGTCGTTGTACGCGGTACGGCTGCCGGGAATGCGCCCTGCGGCGGCCTGTTCGAACAGGGGGATCGCCCGGGTCCAGCGCCCGTTGTCGGCGTGCAGCATCGCGTGGTGCCAGGTGATCTCGGCGGTGTCGAGCCACCAGGTCCAGGCGGGATCCCGGGGGCCGACACCGTCGAGGTGCCGCGCGTACGTCTCGCCGATGAGCCTGCGGGCCCGCGCGTGCTCGCCGTACTGATCGAGCGCGCGGGCCCGCCGCAGCACGAACAGGGTCCGGACGCCGGGCGGCAGGTCGTCTTCGAGGACGGTGTCGCAGATGCGCAACGCCCGGTCCGGGCGGTGCAGATGGATGGCCTGCATGGCGAGCTGGGACAGCGCGAAGTGTTCGGCGGAGCGATCACCGGCGAGCCGCGCCGTCCGGACGGCCCGAGTGGTCAGCCGATGGGACAACCCCTGTCGATCGGCGTCGTAGGCCAACCAGCCGGCGATCTGGTACGCCTCCGCCACGGCGGACAGCCGGTCCCGAGACGGCCGGCCGGCGGTCGCGGCGCGCAACGCGCCACCCGCCGACCGGACCGCCGGCGCGAGAATGGCGCCGGCGCCGAACCGGGTGTCCAGGGCGACGATGTGCGCGTTGTACTCCCGGAGTTGCCGAGTCTCCTCGTCGTCCCGGCCGCTGTGCGGCCGAGCCGGTATCGGGGGTAACGGTGTGCCGGGTGCAGGGTCAGGCATCGGCGAGCGAGGTGCTCTCGCCCGGGGCCAGGCGTCGGACGGGGCGGGCGTCGGACCCGGCGAGTTGGCCCAGGAGGCGTTCGGCGAGGGCGAGGCCGGTGTCGTTGTACAGGCAGTCGTGGATCAGGAACGCCCGGGAGGGGTCGACCGCGCGGACGTAGTCGGCGGCGTCGCCGAGCTTGAGCCAGGGGGCGCCGGACGGGACCAGCAGCGTGGGCACCGCCTCCTCGGGCACGGTGAACGCGTCACCGGGATGGAAGACGCGACCGTCGACGAGGAAGCCGACGTTGTCGATCACGGCGATGTCCGGGTGGATCACCGCGTGCTTTTCGCCGTACACGTGTACCGCCACGCCCTGCGCGCCGCCGATCTCGAAGGTGTCGCCGTGGGTCACCGCGTGGATGCGGCCGGCCAGGTCGGGGAACTGCGCGGCGACGACCGGGTTGGTCCAGATCTCCAGATCCGGGTTGGCCGCGGCGGCGGCTCGCAGTGTGTCCGGGACCACATGGTCCAGGTGCTCGTGGGTGATCAGTACGGCGTCCGCCCCGACCATCGCGTCGGGTTCGCTGAACGAGCCGGGATCGATCACGATGGTGCCGCGATCGGTGGTCAGACGTACGCACGCGTGGCCGAGCTTGGTGAATTGCATGGCTGCTCTCCCGACTGGGTTCCGCTTCGTTGGTGCCACCTGATCGGTGCTGCGGTGTCTGTTGCCGCTGCCCCGGTCGATCATGCCAAGGCGATCGGCATCGGCGGCGGAGCGGGGGTCGCGGCTGCGAGACAATCGATGCATGTACGACGACCAGCAAGAACCGACCGAGTCGATTCCGGTGGGGCGGGCGACGGATCTCGGTGCGGCGTTGCTGATGCCCGACATCGACCGGCCCCGCGCGTGGTTGCTCACGCTCAACGATTCGCCGCAGTCGTACGTGGATCTCGATCAGCCCGCGCACTTGGAATTCGAGTACACGCGGCGCCTCGGCCACGTCGTCGATCTCGTGGCCGAACCGGGTGCGGCGGTGGCCGTGCTGCACCTGGGCGGCGGCGGATTCACGCTGCCCCGCTACATCGCGGCCACCCGGTCCGGCTCGGTGCAGACCGTCGCCGAGCTCGACGCCGAACTGGTCGCGTTGGTGCTGGAGCATCTGCCGCTGCCGGCGGACGAGCCGATGGAGATACGCACCGGCGACGCCCGGGCCGAACTCACCGAGCGGCCCGACGACTCGGCCGACCTGGTGATCGCCGACGTGTTCGGCGGAGCGCAGGTGCCCGCGCACCTGACCTCGCGGGAGTTCGCCGCCGAGGTGGCCCGGGTGTTGCGGCCGGGTGGGGTGTACGCGGCCAATATCGCCGACGGGGGCGAACTGGAGTTCGCTCGGGCCCAAGTGGCCACGCTGCGGGCGGTGTTCCCGGAGGTGGCGTTGATGGCCGAACCGGGTGTGCTGCGCGGCAGGCGCTTCGGCAACCTCGTCGTGGTCGCGTCCGCGGCCGCGCTGCCGGTGTCGCAGTTGGCCCGGCGTACGGCCGGCGACGAAACTCCGGCCAGGGTGCTCTCCGGCATCGAGGCCCGAGTCTTCTCCCGCGACGTCGCGCCGGTGACCGACGACACGGCCACCGCGTCGCCGGCCCCGCCCGGAGGCACGTTCCGCATCGGCTGAGGGATCGGGCTCGGGCCCGGAAGTCCTGTGCCGGGGGTGGCGAGGCGCCGCCCCCGGCAACGCGACGGATGCCGTCGCTCAGACCTCCGCCGCCGTCTCGTTGTAGACGCCCGCGTAGTCCTGCCCCGACAACTTCTGGATTGCTTCCATGATTTCGTCGGTGATCTCGCGCCGGGCCCGGGCCACGTCCTTGCGCTCGTAGTGGTGCGAGAAGTCGAGCGGCTCGCCGAAGCGGATGAGCGCGCGCGGCGACAACCTCGGGATGTTCGAGCCGATCGGCTGGACCCGGTCCGTGTCGATGATCCCGACCGGGACCACCGGGCACCGCGCGGCCAGCGCGAGCCACGCGACACCGGTTCTGCCGCGGTAGAGCCGGCCGTCGCGGGAGCGGGTGCCCTCCGGGTAGATCCCGAACGCGTCGCCGCGTTCGAGCACCGAGAGCGCGGTCTCCAGGGCGGCCTTCGCCGCACTGTGCGCGCCTCGGGGCACGGCGACGGCGCCGATGCCGGTGAAGAACGACTTGCTGACCCGGCCCTTGAGCCCGGGGCCGTCGAAATACTCGGCCTTCGCGAGGAACGACACCTTGCGCGGCATGACCACGGGGATCGCGACGCTGTCAACGAACGACAGGTGGTTGCTGGCGATGATGACCGGGCCGGTCATCGGTACGTTCTCGCGGCCCTCGGTGCGCGGGCGATAGATCGCCTTCGCGGTGGGCGCCACGACGCCATGCATGAACTTGTCGATCAGCACGGATCCCCCGTGGGAGTGGGTGAGGTCTGGAAACACGCGCCACCTTATCGAGTCTGCGGCACCCCCCATGACGCGTGTACCCACCTGCACTGTTGACGTGGTGTCAAATGTCGTCACGGCCCCGGTCGTGCCGATCGGTGCCGCCGGGGCCCACCGCCGTCACACCCGCCGGGCGAGCGATTCCAGCATCAGGTCGAGCATGTCCTCGAAGGGACTGCCCGCCATGCCCTCGGCCAGGTGCACGCGGACCGTGCCGATCGCCGGATAGTCGGTCTCGGGAAGCGTGTTGTACGTCTCCGTCCAGGACCGGTCGTCGGCCGCCCGCACCTCGGGCGCGAGTGCGCTGTAGGACGCCTCCAGGGCCGCGTGCGCGAGCACGGTGTCGATGAACACGCGGTAGTAGCGGACCGCGTCGACGGGGGAGAAGCCCGCCGACAGCAGCAGACCGACCCCCATCTCCACCGCCCGGAACTCGTTGTGCCGCCGGGTCACCCGGGACGCCGCGATCGCGGCCACGCGCGGATGGCGCAGATAGCCGTCGCGCACCCGCAGGCCCAGCTCGCGCAGCGACGCCACCCAGTCCGGGCCGGGCCGGTAGCCCACCAGCGTCTCGCCGATCAGCGAGTCGGCGATCGCGAGCAGCAGGTCGTCGGTGTTGCGGAAATATCGATAGATCGCGGTGGGGTCGCAGCCGAGCGCGGCGCCGAGCTTGCGCACCGTCAGGGCCTCCGGGCCTTGGTGTCCGATCAGACGTACCGCACAATCGACAATGACATCTTCGGACAAAACCGTCCCGGACTTGGTCGGCCGGCGCCGGCGACGTTCACCCACCACCCGGTCGACCCGCTTCGCCTCCCCCGGGTCCGCTCGATCCTCCCGGTTCACGACTTCCCTGCGCTCCACAATTCCTCCGCAGCCGGCTCGACGTGCACCGGGTCCGATTCCATCTTATGTCAACACCATTGACGTAATTCTGACGCAGGCTGTTTCATCGGCGTCCACCCCCTGTCAGCTTTAGCCTCCCTGGGAGCGCCGATGTCCACGAACCCGCCCCGGGTCGACCAACCGCCCGAGCTGCGCAAGTCGCTCGGTGTCGTCGACGGCATCGCGGTAGCCGCGTCCAGTACGGCGGCCACCACCAGCATCGGCGTCGGCATGGGCACGTTGGCCGCCACCGTCGGGTTGGCCACGCCGGCCATCATCCTGATCGCCTTCCTGCCCATGCTCGGCATCGCCGGAGCGTACGCCCGCCTCAACCGGGTCGAGCCGAACTGCGGCAGCGGCTACGTCTGGGTCGGCAAGTCGATCGGCCCATACTCCGGCTTCCTCACCGGCTGGGTCGCGCTCGCCGGATCGATCATCTTCCTCGCGTACACCAGCGCGATCACCGGCTCGGTGATGCTCCAGTTCGCCAACAAGGCCGGTTGGCACGAGTTTGCCGGGCTGGCCCTGGATCCGAACTCGACCAAGCTCAGCACCGTCCTGGGCCTGGTGGTTCTGGTCGTGGTCACCGTGCTCGCGATCACCGGCGTGCACCAGGCCACCCGGTTGCAGACCTTCCTGCTCGTCTTCGAGTACTCGGTGCTGCTGATCTTCTGCATCTGGGCGATCGCCTCCGGCGAGCAGCCGTTCTCCTTCTCCTGGTTCAACCCCTTCGAAATCGACTCGGCCTCGGACTTCGCCCAGGGCCTGGTGCTCGCGGTGTTCTTCTTCTGGGGCTGGGACGCGGCGTTCAGCGTCACCGAGGAGACCAAGAATCCCGGGGACTCGGCCCGCGGCGGCCTGATCGCGCTGTTCGTGATGCTCGGCATGTTCCTGCTCGGCGCGATCGCCTTCCAGCGCGTGATGACCGTCCCGGAGCTGGCCGAGAACGGTCCGCAGGGTCTGACCTTCCTGGGCGCGCACCTGGCCGCCGACCCGTGGGCGAGCCTGCCGCTGCTCGCGCTGATCTTCTCCGCGGTCGCCTCCCTCCAGTCCGGCGTCATTCCCACCGCGCGCGGCATGCTGGCGATGGGCCGCGACCAGACGCTCGGCAAGGTGTGGACCCGGATCCACCCGACCTTCGGATCGCCCGCGATCGGCACGATTTTGATCATGGCGATCGCCGCCGGCACCGCCGTCCTGGCGATCGGCATCCCCAAGCTCAACGACATGATCCTGGCCGCGGTCAACTCGATCGGCCTGATCGTGGCGTTCTACTACGGCCTCACCGCGATCGCCTGCGCCGTGCGCTTCTGGCCGACGCTGCGCACCGACCGCACCGAGGGCGTGCGCGCCGTGATCATCCCCGGGCTGAGCGGACTGGCGCTGCTGGGCGTCGGCGCCTACCTCGCCTACGACTACCTGACCATGAGCGACAGCTTCGAACTCAGCCCCGACAACGGCTGGTTCATGTTCTCCGTGCCGCTGGTGGTGATCCTCAGCGGCCTGGGGTTCGCCGTCTACGCCAAGTACGTGCGCAAGTCGGCCTACTTCGAGACCGGGCGGGGCACCGACGGCGACTCGATCGAGTTGCCGATGGACCGCTACAACGACGCCGCCGATTTCGACGCCTTCAAGTCCAAGGGAATGGTATGAGCAAGATCGAGCAGACGACCTCCGCCGGCGCGGTGGCCGCCGACGTCGTCTTCACCGGCGGCCCGGTCCACACGGTCGACGCGGCGCGCAGCCGGGCGAGCTCGGTGGCCGTGCGCGACGGGCGAATCGTCGCGGTCGGGCACGACGAGGTGCGCGAGCTGATCGGCGATCGCACCGAGGTGGTCGATCTCGCGGGCAAGCTGCTGATCCCGGGCTTCCAGGACGCGCACGTGCACCCGGTGGGTGGCGGCATCGAAATGGGCCAGTGCGACCTGTCCGAGCACGAGACGGTCGCCGAGTATCGCGAGACGGTGCGGGCCTACGCCGACGCCAACCCGGACCTGGAGTGGATCACCGGCGGCGGCTGGTCGATGGAGGCGTTCCCGGGCGGCCTGCCGCACCGGTCGATGCTCGACGACCTGGTTCCGGACCGCCCGGTGTTCCTGCCCAACCGGGACCACCACGGCGCGTGGGCCAACAGCGTGGCGCTGCGGCTGGCGGGCATCACCCGGGACACCCCGGACCCGGCCGACGGTCGGATCGAACGCGACTCGGACGGCGAGCCGACCGGTGTGCTCCAGGAGGGCGCGGCCGACCTGGTCGGTCGGCTGCTGCCCGCGCTCACCGCCGAGGACCAGGTGGCCGGCCTGCTCCGGGCCCAGCGGTTGTTGCACTCGCTGGGCATCACCGCGTGGCAGGACGCGCTGCTCGGCGCGCACGCGAATGTCAGCGACGCGAGCTCCGCGTATCTGACGGCGGTGGACCGCGGCCTGCTGACCGCACGGGTGGTCGGCTCGTTGTGGTGGCAGCGCGACCGCGGGATCGAGCAGATCGAGGAACTGCGGGCGCGCCGCGCCGCGGGCACCCGGGGACGCCTGTCCTGCACGACCGTCAAGATCATGCAGGACGGGATCGCGGAGAACTTCACCGCCGCGATGCTCAGCCCGTATCTGACGTCGTGCGGATGCGCCTCCGACAACAGCGGGATCAGCTTCATCGAGCCGGCCGCGTTGCAGCGCTACGTCACGGCGCTCGACGCGCACGACTTCCAGGTGCACTTCCACGCGTTGGGCGACCGCGCGGTCCGCGAGGCGCTGGACGCGGTGGCCGCGATGCGCGCGACGAACGGGTGGAAGGACACCCGGCCGCACCTGGCCCACCTCCAGGTGGTGCACCCGGACGACCTCGGCCGGTTCCGCGAACTCGGCGCGAGCGCGAACATCCAGGCGCTGTGGGCCGCGCACGAGCCGCAGATGGACACGTTGACCATCCCGTTCCTGGGTGCGGAGCGGGCCGCGTGGCAGTACCCGTTCGGCGCGCTCGCGCGCAGCGGTGCGACGCTGGTCGCGGGCAGCGACTGGCCGGTGTCCAGCCCGGACCCGATCCAGGGCATCCACGTGGCGGTGAACCGGAAGCTGTACGGGTCGGACTCGCCGGCCTTCTTCCCGGAGCAACGGCTCGACCTGCACACCGCGCTCGCGGCGTACACGGCGGGCACCGCGTACGTGAACCACCTGGACGACACCGGCAGCATCGTGGTGGGCAAGCAGGCGGACCTCGCCGTGCTCGACCGCGACCCGTTCGCGGCACCGGAGAGCGAGATCGGCGCGACGCGCGTGCTGGAGACGTTCGTGGGCGGGGAGCGGGTGTTCGGGGCCTAGGCCCGGTCCGGACGGATCGTCGGCGCGCCTGTGGCGTCGCGGACGAGGTCGGCGATCCGTTCGTGGTCCGGTGGGTCGGTGGGCGGTTGCCGGCCGGGGACGGCCGAGCCGGCGTCGGTCAGCCGCCGACCGTGTGTGCCCGGGCCACGGTGAGGCTGTCCTCGTAGACGTGGTAACGGCTGATCAGGCCCGCCTCGACGGTGACGTGCAGCGCGCACCGCGCTCGGTAGGGCGTGCCGGTGGAGGCGGCCGTACGCCGGATCTCGGTCGACAGGACCGCCTCGGGCCCGTCGACCAGAATCCGCAGACCGGGTCCGACGACCGGGTCGCCGGCCTGCTCCGGCGGCTCGTCGGTGTGCGCGGCGGCCAGTTCGCGAAAATGCGCGGCAACGTCGGCGCGGGTCGAACGCGACCGGATCCACGGCGTGGACGGGTGACCCTCGGCCGGCCAGTCGAGCACCCAGTCCACGTGCTCGGCGAACAGTTCGGCGATGCGATCCGGGTCGCCCGACGCGACGCGGCGGACGAACTCGCCGACGACGGCGTCCGTACCGGGCCCGAGGTCGGTGGGCAGGGTGAACTGGTGGTCGTGCCGGATCCGGCCGTCGGGTGCCAGATGCACGACCACCCGCCCGGTCCACGCCACATCGCCGCCGGCCGCCGGGACCATGTAGGTCGTGAAGGTGATCGCGCCGTTGTGGCCGACCGCGTCCCCGGCCGAGCGGAACACGAACCCGCCCTTGTCGACCAGTTGTTCGTAGGTATCGGTGACACGGGCCAACAGCGCGTCGTGCCCGACGTGCCGTCCGGACTCGATGGTCTCGATCCCGTCCGGCGTCCACAGCGCCTCGATGGCGGCGCGGCGGGCGCTCGGGTCCGGCTGGTGCCACACGGCCAGGTAGCGGTCCGCGAACGCGTCGAGGTCGACGGGGGTGGCAGGGGCGGTTTCGTCGGTGGTGTGGATGGTGTTCATGGGCGGAAGGTAGACGCGCTCCACTGACACGTTGTGTCAGTGGATTCGGGCAGACTTCCCGGATGCGGGCGAGTCGGCTGGTGTCCATCCTGTTGTTGTTGCAGACCCGGGGGCGGGTCACCGCCCGGGAGATCGCCGACACGCTGGAGGTCTCGATCCGGACCGTCTACCGGGACATGGAGTCGTTGAGCGCGGCCGGCGTGCCGCTGTACGCGGATCCGGGCCATCGCGGCGGCTATGAACTGCTCGACGGATTCCGCACTCGGCTGACCGGACTCACCACCGGCGAGGCCGAGTCGTTGTTCCTCACCGGCCTGCCGACCGCCGCCGCCGATCTGGGCCTGGGATCGGTGGTGACCGCCGCGCAGCTCAAGCTGATGGCCGCGCTTCCGCCCGAACTGCGGGACCGCGCCGGGCGGATCGCCGAGTGCTTCCACCTCGACGCGCCCTCCTGGTACGGCGCCGAGGACCACACGCCCCACCTGGCCGAGGTCGCCGACGCGGTGTGGAACCGGCGCCGGACGCGCATCCGCTACCTCCGCTGGGCCGAGCCACACGAGAACACCCGGGTGGTGGACCCGTACGGCGTGGTGCTCAAGGCGGGCGCCTGGTATCTCGTCGCGGGGCACGCGGAGGCGGAGGGTGTCGGGGACCGGGCGCGGATCCGTACCTATCGGGTGTCGCGGATCCTGGATGCGCAGTCCCTCGCGGAGACATTCGAGCGACCGGCCGGGTTCGCGTTGGCGACCTACTGGGAGGACTACCTCGATCGGTTCGACGACCGCCGGCTCCGCGCGTCGGCGACCGTGCGGGTGTCGCCGGTCGGGATGCGGCGGCTGGTGGAGGCACTGGAGCCGGTCCTGGTACGCGCGGCCCACGCGAGCGCGACCCGCCCCGACGTCGACGGCCGGGTCGAGGTGGTCCTGCCGATCGAGTCGGTCGACTCGGCGATCACCACCCTCCTGCCGTTCGGCGGCGAGGTGGAGGTGCTGGGGCCACCGGAACTGCGGGCCGGGATGCGGGCGGCGGCGGTCGCGTTGGCGCGGGTGTACGGGTGCGCCGATACCGACGCCGACAGGTATGGGTGATGTTCGGGCCATTTGCGCGGATCTCGGGCCGGAAGCGGCCGGATACCAACCGGATGGTGGACTTCCGGATATTGCATTCTTTGCCGTAGCTATACCGATCCCGGCGCCCGGGCGCCGGTTCGACGTGCACAATCAAGCCTTTGCCGATGGATCATGAAGGACGACGACCCCGATCGGGCCGTCGTTCGGCATGCTCTCTTCGTGCCCGTGGCATGACCATCCCGTACGCAACCGACACGTTGGCGAAGCGGGTTGTTGCCCCGAGCACAACCCGGAGTCGCGGACGGCGAGGCCGGATCGTAGGGTCGCGTGCAACGCGGAGGCCGAGGGATCGGGTGGAACGAGGGATCACCGGATCGCGTGGTTGGACACCCGGGTGATCAAATGTCCGAGTGACTCTGCGGGGCGCACGTCCGATCCGCCCGCGTCCCGCAGTTGGCCCGAAGGTAGGGCCGGGCCAGGGCCCGTCCATCCCGATCCCGCCGCGTCGCGCCCGGCGGGATCGGGGGACGGGCTCCGGTGCGTCCGGCCTCCCCGGATCGACATCGGCTACGCCGGGCCCCGGCCGAGCGCACGCGACCAGGCCACCTCGCGGTCGAGTTGCCCACTCGTGCGGAACAGGGTCACCTGGTGCGTTTCGGCCAATACCGCCGCGAGGCGGGTCCGGTCGGCCGGCTCGAAGCCCAACCGCCGCCAGAACGGGCCGGATCGGCGACTGAACAACCAGGCGTGTCGAGCGCCGGCCGCAGCGGCGCGGTCGAGCGCGAACCGAGCAAGTTCGAGCCCCAGACCCCGTCCCCGAGCCTCCCGATCCACCGCGACGCTACGAATCAGCGCGTGATCACCGGCGGCGGACAACTCGAAGCCGGTGCTCCCCCGCACCCTGCCGCCACCGTCCCGCAACAGCCACAACCGCACGCCGGCCGCGTCGAGTCCACTGAGCGTGAGATCGGCCCGAACCAGGAAGTCGTGCAGATCGGGAACGTTGCCGGGGGTGAGGGGCGCGAGCATGCTCGCGGACCCGCCGGGCTGCCGGGCGCCCTCGACATCCGTGACCTCGTCCGAACCGTTCGCCGCCGTCCCGAGATCCATGGCGCCGATTCTACGAAGCCGCCGCACCTCGAAGCGGTGCCGGATCCGCTGCCGGCGCCGAGGGTTCGAGGGGGTGATCGGGTGGGCTCGGGCGATCGGGTGGATGGGCGGATTGCCTTACGCGGTCCGCGAAATCGGCTCGCGTCGATGATCACCCGGTAGGTGATCATGCCTATGGTTGACGCGATCGAAACAGCGTCTTGCATGGGGGACCGTTCATGATCGTCGAATACATCCGCTACACGATCGCCGAAGCCGACGGCAGCGAGTTCGAGGCCGCGTACGCGCGCGCGGCCGAGTCGCTCGCGGCCGCGCCGGAGTGTGTGGACTACGAGTTGAGCAGGTGTCAGGAAGAGGCGTCCGCCTACATTCTGCGGATCCGGTGGAGTTCGACCGACGCGCACCTGAACGGCTTTCGCAAGGGTGAGTACTTCGCCGCCTTCTTCGCCGCGATCCGGCCGTACGTCACCGCGATCGAGGAGATGCGGCACTACACGGTGACCGACGTGGCGGGCAGGGGCGGTTCGACGCCGACGCTGTACGAGTGGGCCGGGGGCGCGCCCGCGTTCGAGCGACTGTTCGGCACGTTCTACGAGCGGGTGGCCGAAGACGAGATCCTCGCCCCGGTGTTCGCGAACATGGACCCGCGGCACGCCGAGCACGTGGCTGCCTGGCTGGGCGAGGTGTTCGGCGGCCCGTCCGTATACAGCGCCGAGTTGGGTGGGCACCGGCACATGGCCTCGCGCCACCTGGGCCGGGGGATCACCGAGACGCAGCGACGTCGGTGGGTCACGCTGCTCCTGGAGACGGCGGACGACGTGGACCTGCCGGCCGACCCGGAGTTTCGCGGCGTGCTCGCGTACTACCTGGAGTGGGGCACCCGGATGGCGATCATGTACTCCGGGCCCAACCCGCCGCCGCTCCCGGAGTCGCCGATGCCGCGCTGGGACTGGGGCCTGACGCCGCCGTACCTGGGCTGACCGAACCCGGGCCGCCACGCGGGCCGCCGGGCTGGTCGCAGGCCCCCGGCGGCCCGCGCGGAACGCGCACGCGGGTCGCGAGGGCGGTTCGGGGCCGGCGCCCGGTGGAATGCAAGAGGGATCAAGGACGGATCGAACTCCGGACGGTGACCGGGTGATCAGTGCCGAACCTCCGGATCGACTACGCGCGTCGGCCACGGAGTGCAATCGCATGGCCCCTTCTCCGCTCGCCTACATAACCGACCAAACGGGCGTACGGCGCGGTAAACCCAAAATCTGGGTAAAGGTCGCCACTGCGCTTGGCAAGGATTCCCGTTCCGACCCGACCGCCCCCTCGTCGCATCGACCGTCGACACGGCAGCATCTGCGGCGTCGATGTCACTCGTGACAGATCCGTCACATGGAGGAACACCCACGTGAAGAGACACACTCTCGTCGCGTTCGCCGCCGCCACTACGCTGGTGAGCGGGTTGCTGACCCTCGCTTCGCCGGCTTCGGCGGACGACTCGCCCGCACCCCAGGCCGAGTCCGCTTCCACCCCCATCGCCTGGAAGAACTGCGGCAGCTCGAACTATCCGACGATGGAATGTGGTTCACTCCAGGTCCCGATGGACCACGGCAATCCCGGCGGCCGGCAGATCACCATCGCGGTGTCGCGGATTCCACACACGGCCGCGAAGTCGCTCGGCCCGCTCCTGGTCAACCCCGGCGGCCCCGGTGCGCCGGGTCGCGGACTGGCCGGCTACGTCGCGAAGAACCTGCGCCCCGAAGTGGCCGCGCAGTTCGACGTGATCGGCTTCGACCCCCGCGGCGCGGGTGCCAGCGAGCCGCACCTGGACTGCGTCCCGGGCTTCAACAACCCGGTCCGCCCGGACACCGTCCCGGACAACTTCGGTGACGAACTCACCAACATCAAGCGGGTGTACGAGTACGCCCGGGCCTGCGGCGACAAATACGGCGACTTCCTGAAGCACATGAACACGCCGGCCTCGGCCGCGGACATGGACTCGATCCGTGCCGCCCTCGGGGCCAGGCAGATCAGCTACTTCGGTTACTCGTACGGCACCTACCTCGGTGCGGTCTACGCCAAGCTGTTCCCGAGCCGGGTCAAGCGACTGGTGCTGGACAGCATCGTCGACCCGAGCAAGGACAGCGTCTGGTACGGCGGCCAGCTCACCCAGGACGTGGCGTTCGACAACAACCTGAAGGCCTTCTTCGGTTGGGTCGCCAAGTACGACGCGAACTACCACCTGGGCACCGACCCCGCCAAGGTCGAGCGTGCCTGGTACACGATGCGCGACCAGCTCAGCAAGGCCCCGGCCGAGGGCGTCGTCGGTGGCGCCGAGGTCGAGGACGCGTTCGCCCAGGGCGGCTACAACGACTCGACCTGGGCCGAACTGGCCGAGGGCTTCTCGGGATACGTGGTCGACCACGTCACGGCCCCGCTGCGCACCGCGTACGAGGACCTGGCGGGGGCGAGCCCGGGCAACGACAACATCAACAGCGGCTACCTGGCCACCCAGTGCCGCGACGCCGCCTGGCCCAAGGACTGGGCGACCTGGCACCGGGACGCGGTCAAGACGTACGCCAAGGCACCGTTCCTGACCTGGAACAACGTCTGGTTCAACGCGGCCTGTGCGTTCTGGCCGACGTCGAGCCTCAAGCCGGTGAACGTCGCCAACGACAAGCTGCCCAAGACCCTGCTGTTCCAGGCGACCAACGACGCCGCGACCCCGTACGAGGGCGGCGTCACGATGCACCGGCTGCTCCGCGACTCGGCCCTGGTGGTCGAGCAGGGCGGCCGCAACCACGGCATCTCGCTCAGCGGCAGCAGCTGCCTGGACGACTACCTGAACGAATACCTGGTCACCGGCAAGACCCCGAAGGGCCGGGGCCACGGTCCGGCCGACGCGGTCTGCCAGAAGCTGCCCGACCCGGTACCGAACCCGGTGGCGGCGGAACTGACGGCCGCCGCACCGAAGAAGGCTTCCAAGACCGCTCTGTAGGGCGGTACCACGGCAAGCTCGCAACACGGCAAGCTCGCAACACGGCAACACGGCAACACGGCAACACGGCAACACGGCAACACGGCAACACGGCAACACGGCACAACCGGTACGTCCGTACGGGCCCGTCGCTTCCGCGGCGGGCCCGTACGCGTTGCCGCGCGGGTGCGTCGCGGCGACGGCGATCGGCGCGCCGGCGGGTGGGGGCGGCCCGATCGGGGGAGGGGCGGGGATGGTCGGTGCCGCGGCGGCTTCGGTGGTGCGCCCCGGTCAGGATGCGCCGAGCCACTGGGCCAGGTACGCCGGGATCTCCTGGTCCCGGTCCGGGCGTACCGGCCCGCGGGTGGTGGTCAGCGGGACCACGCCGGCGTAGTGCGGCAGGTCGAAGTCGTCGGGGTCCTCGGCCAGGCCGTGGTCGCGGACCTTCGCGGCGACCTGGTCCAGCTTCAGTCGGAAGACGGCGGTCTGCGCGTTCTCCTTCGGGCTGGGCGGGCGGACGTCGTCGGCGCGGCCCGGGACCAGGTGGTCGATGATCACCCGGTAGGCGTGCATCTGCTCGTCCGGGTCGGTGACGTGCACCAGCGGACCGTGCGCGATCACGCAGCGGTAGTCCATCGAGTGGTGCATCGCCGAGCGGGAGAGCACCACGGAGTCCACGTGGGTGACCGAGACCGCCACCGGCAGCCCCTCGGCGCCGCTCGCCCGTGCGGCCAGGGCGAGCTGTCCGCCGCTGGAGGTGTGCAGGTAGAGCCGCTCGCCGTCGCGGCCGAACGCGAGCGGGATCAGTTGCGGCCGACCGCCGAGGGTGAACGAGACGTGCGCGAGGAAGCCGGCGTCGAGGATCGCGTGTACCGCCTCGACGTCGTAGCGCATCCGGTCGCGGTGTCGGTGGGGGGTGGTGGTGGCGGTGGCGGGATAGTCGGTCATCGTGAAGATCCTTTGTACTAGTTCAAATAAGTGATTGGAGTAGTACAATAGATGTGCATCGGGGGAGGATGTCAACGGCATAATCCGACGACCCCCAGACGCAGGAGAAGCATGGCCACCACCGGTCGCACCGCCGCCGACATCGCCGCATCCGTCGAACGCGACCTGCACGCGCGCGAGCTCGCGCCCGGCGACGCGCTGCCGCCGGTTCGGGCGCTCGCCGCCGAACTGGGCGTCAACGCCAACACCGTCGCCGCCGCGTACCGCACCCTGCGCGAACGCGGCATCGTGGAGACACACGGCCGGGCAGGCACCCGGATCCGGGCCCGCCCGGCGACCATCCGGCGCAACGACCTGGGCCCGCAGGTACCGCCCGGCACCCGCGATCTGTCCAACGGCGAGCCAGACCCCGTGCTGCTGCCGTCGCCGGTCTTCCCCGAGCCGAGCGATTGGCGTCCGCTCTACCGGGACGGCGCGCTGTACGAGCCGTTCGCGGAGGCCGCCCGTACGGTGCTGCGCGCCGGCGGCGTGGGCGGCGCGCACCTGGCCGCCACCTCCGGCGCGCTGGACGGCATCGAGCGCGCGCTCACCGCACACCTGCGGCCGGGCGATCAGGTCGCGGTCGAGGACCCCGGCTGGGGCAACCTGCTCGACCTGCTCGCCGCGCTGAACCTGACCCCGCGGCCGATCCCGGTTGACGACGACGGCCCCGACCCGGTCGCGACCGAGGCCGCGCTGCGGGCCGGCGCGCGCGCGATGGTGGTCACCACCCGCGCGCAGAACCCCACCGGCGCCTGCGTGTCGGCCGAACGGGCGGCCGAACTGCGCCCGATCCTGGCCGCGCACCCGCACGTGGTGCTCCTGGAGGACGACCACGGCAACGACATCTCCGGCCTGGACATGCACACCCTCACCGGCGTCGGCATCCACTGGGCGCACATCCGCTCGGCGTCCAAGGCATACGGCCCGGACCTGCGCTGCGCGGTCCTGGCGGGCGACGCGGTGACGGTCGACCGGATCGGCGGCCGACAGCGGCTGGGCCCCGGCTGGGTCAGCCACGTACTGCAACACGCGGTCGCCCACGCGTGGACCGACCCCGAGGTGGCCGAACGCATCCGCTTCGCGCGTCGGACGTACCGGGTGCGCCGTACCCGACTGATCGACGCGCTGCGCGCCCGCGGGGTGGCCTCGGTCGGCCGGACCGGGATCAACGTGTGGATCGAGGTACCGGACGAGACCACCGCCGTGGCCGGCCTGCTCGCCCGGGGCTGGGTGGTCGCCCCCGGCTCGCGGTTCCGGATCACCTCCGCGCCCGGCCTGCGGATCACCGTGGCCACGCTCACCGCCGAGGAGACCGAGCGGCTGGCCGACGCGGTGGCCCTCGCGGTCCGGACCGGGGCGGGGCGACAGACCCGGTGATCGCCGAGGGGTGGATCATGCCGTGGATGAATCGTCCGGTATGAGAGGTGGGGCAAACCGAACCCCGGGGTCGGGGGCTGTCACCCTCGATCCGGGTGCCCCGGGCCGGGGAGCATGAGCACACTCCACCATCACGATCGTTACGCCTTGAGGATGCCCGCCATGTACACGTTCCTGAAGGCCCCGTTCACGAAACGAACATGGGCCGAGACCGGCTACGCGATCCTCACCTTCCCGCTCGCGGTGTTCGGCTTCGGTGCGATCTTCCTGTTCTCCGTGTTCGGGATCGCCCTGACCGTCACCCTGATCGGCCTGCCGATCCTGGCTCTCGGGGTGATGGGTGCGCGGGCCTGGGGTGGTGTGCACCGAGGACTCGCCCGCGCCATGCTCGGGGTCGAGACGCCGCCGCTGCGCACGTTCCGGCCCAAGCGCGGCCCGCTCGGGCTGCTGGGCTCGTCGCTGGGCAACGCCGAGGGCTGGCGGGCGATCGCCTACCACCTGATCAAGTTCCCGCTGAGCGTGGTCACCGTCGTGATGACCGGCGCGTTCTGGTGCTACGGGCTGGTCATGCTGGCCTACCCGCTGCTCATCGTCGTGTTCGACCCGCACACCACCGACTCGCACGGCGTCGACCGCCGCTCGGGGGTACAGATCGGCGAGGTGTACTTCGACACCCTGCCGCTCTCGCTCCTGGTGAGCGTGTCCGCCATCCCGATCCTGCTGCTCGCCCCCTGGGTGGTACGCGGGCTCGTCCAGCTCGACCGGTGGCTCGTCCCCGCGCTGCTCGGGCCGACCGAATCCGCGCAGCGCGTGGCCGACCTGGAGGAGACCCGGGCGATCGCCGTCGAAGACTCGGCCGCGACGCTGCGCCGGATCGAACGCGACCTGCACGACGGCGCGCAGGCCCGACTCGTCGCGCTCGCGATGAACCTCAGCATGGCCAAGGAGAAACTGGACGCCGAGGACACCGAGCGTCCGATGGACGTGGACCGCGCGCGCACGCTCGTGGACAGCGCGCTGGGCAACGCCCGCGAGGCGATCGTCGAACTGCGCGACCTCGCCCGGGGCATCCACCCGCCGGTCCTGGACCAGGGCCTGGACGCCGCGCTGGCCACCCTGGCCGCGTGCAGCGCCGTCCCGGTGGAGGTGCACACCGACATCGACGTGCGTCCACCCGCCACGATCGAGACCATCGCGTACTTCTGCGCCGCCGAACTGCTCACCAACGTCGCCCACCACTCCGGCGCGAGCGCGGCGGTCGTCCAGGTGCGGGTTCGGGAAGGCCGGTTGCTCATGGTGGTCACCGACAACGGGCACGGTGGCGCGAACGTGAGCAAGGGCAGCGGCCTCACCGGCCTGGTCGAGCGGGTGCGTACGGTGGACGGCGTCCTGCGGATCGTCAGTCCGCCGGGCGGACCGACCGAGGTGACCGTGGATTTGCCGGCGCGAGGGTGAGCGCGGACCGAGGGACGGGAAGCGCGGACCGAGGGACCGCGGCCGAGGGGCGGTCGGGGCATGGGACGATCGAGCCCATGCGCATCGTCATTGCCGAGGACGCCGCGATCCTGCGGGACGGCCTCGTTCAACTGCTCCTCGACCGCGACCACGAGGTCGCGGCCGCCGTCGCGGACGCCGACGCCCTGCGAGCGGCGGTGGTCGAGCACAAGCCGGACGTGTGCGTGGTCGACATCCGGATGCCGCCGACCCACACCGACGAGGGCCTGCGGGCCGCGATCGACATCCGCCGGGACCACCCCGGCATCGGGGTGTTGGTCTTCTCGCAGTACATCGAGACCCGGTACGCCGCCCAACTGCTCGGCGGCAACGCGGCGGGCGTGGGCTACCTGCTCAAGGAACGCGTGGTGGACACCCGGGACTTCACCGATGCGCTGGAGCGGGTCGCGGCCGGCGGCACCGCGCTGGACCCCGAGGTGGTCACCCAGTTGTTCGGCGCCGGGCTGCGCAGCGGCGGCCTGAGCACGCTCACCCCGCGCGAGCACGAGGTGCTCGGGCTGATGGCCGAGGGGCGGACGAACGCGGCGATCGCGAAGAAGCTGGTGGTGACGGAGCGCGCGGTGGAAAAGCACGTCGGCAACATCTTCACCAAGCTCGACCTGCCGCCTTCGGACACCGATCACCGGCGGGTGATGGCGGTGTTGCGGTATTTGCAGCTCTGAGGGCGGCTTCGAGAGCAGCCTGCGAGGGGGCGGCTCGGAGAGTGCAGCTCCGAGGGAGCGGCTTCGAGGGAGCGGTTCCGAGAGTTCACTCTGAGGGTGCAGCTCCCAGGGGTGCGATTCCGGGGATGGGAGCGGTGTGGGATGCCCGGATCTCCCCCTCCGTGATCCATGCATCCCACACCGTCCTCGGGCCGACCGCGGTGCCGGCCCCGGGGCGGATCGATTCAGGGCAATACCGGTTGCTCGGTTCTCAGGTCCGCGCCCGCATGTCCACCGCGGTGCGCGCGCCGCGCACGATCGAGGTGAACGCGGGTGGTGGCGCGGCCGGTTCGTGGTCCGTCGCGGGCACGAACGTGCCCATCTCGTGTCTGCCCGTGCCGCTGTCGTCCGTACCGCGCGCGGTCAGCGCGACGATCGCGGACAGCACCGCCGCCAGGATGCCCGCCGTCGCCGCGGGCACGGCGAGTCCGCGACTCACCGGATCGTCTTCCCCGGCCGGGCGGCACGCCACGCCTTGCGCACCCCGGTAGCGGTGCTCCGCCGCCGCCACTCCGGCGTCGGATGCCAAGGCGTGGCCCGGTCGTTCCGAAGGCAGGTCGCCGCCTCCGGCCGGATGTGCCGCTCGTCCGTCGCGCTCCACCACGGGATGCGCGTCATCGAACCCGTGCCGCTCGGGTGGCCGTCGAACCGGGTCGGCCCCGTGGCCGGCCGCGGGTCCCGCCGCAGCCGCCGCGAGCACGGGGCGGGCGCCCGGTGGCCGCCGCCACCGGGCGTTCCCGCATACGCCAAGGGCACGGTGAGCCGTGTCCCCATGGGCACCGGATCGGTGGGAGTCGCGCTCTCGCTGCGGTCGAACACACGCATGTGCGACCTCCCCCGAAACGCCGTGCCCGCCCCACCCCGGGCGGGCACGGCGTTTCTCGAGGCTAGGGACGTTCCTTGTGGGTTTCCTGTGAACGGGCCGTCGGGGAAGGAATCTTCCCGGTGCGCCGGGTTGTCGCGCGTGATTTCGGTACGCCGGCCCGGGGTCGGGACCCAACCGGGACGGAGTCGGTGCCGGACCCGGCGGCGACGCCGGTGGTGTCGGATCCGCCGGTCGCATCGGTGGAGCGGGGCGCGGGTGAACTCGTCGGCTCCGGGGCCCGGATGCCCAACCAGGCGCGTTCCCGCGCCGCGACCGGGTCGGCGCGCAGCGGCAGCACCACCTCGATCCGGGTGCCGTGTCCCGACGGTGGCACCCCGACGGTGACCCGGCCGCCGTGCAACGCGACCTGCTGGGCGACCAGGGTCAACCCCAGCCCGGCCCCGGGGCTGTCCGGGCCACGTCGGAATCGCTCGAACACCACCTCACGCAACTCCGGTGCGATACCCGGCCCTTCGTCGTCCACACACACCACGCCGCAGTCCATCCCGGGCAACACCTTCACCAGCACCCGACCCGCCCCGTGTACCAGCGCGTTGCCCACCAGGTTGTCCACGAGCAGGCGCAACCCGGGCCCGAGTCCGTAGACGACCACCTCGTGCGGTGCCTCGACCCGTACGTCGACGGCCTCCGCGGCGGCCTGTTCCTCCGCGCCGGGCCGGCGGGTCGGCGCGGCCCGGACCGCCGCGTGCGCGACCTCGCCCAACTCCACCGGCCCGAAGGCCGATGCGTCCACCAGATCGCCCTGGGCGAGCGCACGCAGCGCGGTCAGTACCGACAACACCCGTTCGTGGCCCACCCGGAGGTCCGCGACCACGTCCTCGCGCTCGGCCGCGACCAGGTCCGGATAGGTGGCCAGCACGTCCAGATCGGTACGCATCCCGGTGAGTGGGCCGCGCAGTTCGTGGTCGACGGTGGCGGCGAACGAGCGGGCGGTCTCCAGCGCTTCGCGGGTGCGTGCGGTCTGCGCCGCGTACCGGCCCAGCACGTCGTCCAGGGTGCGGCCGAGTTCGTCCACCTCGACCACGCCGGAGGGTACGTGCACCGCGTCGTGCGCGCCGCCGTCCGGATCCAGCCGGGCCGCCCGGCGGCGCAGCGCGCGCAACGATCGGGTGGTCGCGGCGCCGGCGGCGAGCCCGGCCAGCCCGGAAAGCGGCACCGTGAACGCGGTCACCACGTACACCCGTCGGCGCAACAGTGCGGCCTGTGCGTCCGGTTCGCCCGAGGGCACGAACACGTACAACGCCCCGGTCGGCAGCGGCCGGGTCACCATTCGCCACGAACGCCCGCCCGCGTGAACGGTCACCGGAGACGGCGCGCGGGCGGGCAGCGGGGTGTCCTCCGGCGGCTGGGGCCCCACCAACAACGGTCCGTCCGCGGTGTCGAAGCGGACGCCGACGTCCAGGGCCAGACCGAGGATCCGGTACTGCCGGGTGCGGATCGCCTGTTGGCGCTCGTCCAGGTCGGTCCGGGCCAGGAACCGGGCCGGTGGCGCGAGGCGTTCGGCCCGTTGCTGGAGTTGTTGTTCCTGGCGCTGCGTCAAGTCGTGTCGGGCCCAGCGCACCACCAGGGTGCCCGCGCCGAGGACGAGCAGCGGCACCAGCACGGCGACCGACAGCGCGATCCGGGTGGAGAGCTTCATCCGGGACCGCCCGAGGGACGCAGGACGAACCCGATGCCGCGCACGGTGTGCAGCACGCGCGGTCGGCCGCCGGCCTCCAGCTTGCGGCGCAGGTAGCTGACGAAGGTGTCGACCACGTCGGTGCGCACGTCGAAGTCGTAGCCCCAGACCCGGTCCAGGAGTTGATCCCGGGACAGCACCAGACCCGGGTTGCGGGTGAAGACCTCCAAGAGCGCGAACTCACGGCGGGTCAACTCCAGGGCGGCGCCGTGGCAGGTCGCGACGTGCGCGGCCACGTCCACCGAGACCGGGCCCACCCGCAACACCGGTTCGCCGGCCCCGACCACCGGGCGGCGGCGCAGCAACGCCCGCAGTCTCAGGTCGAGTTCGCGCAGATCGAAGGGCTTCACCAGGTAGTCGTCGGCGCCGCTCTCCAGGCCCGCGATGCGATCGGCGGTCTCGTCGCGCGCGGACAACATCAGGACCGGCGTCGCGGCACCTCGGGCGCGCAGCGCGGCACAGACCTCGATGCCGCTGACACCGGGCATCGCCACGTCCAGGACCACGACCTGAGGGTCGAATACGGCGGGCGGGGCCGGGGCGGCGGGGGCGATCGGCGGTGCGGGCACGATCAGTTCGAGCGCGCGGGTGCCGTCGGGGGCGAGGGTGACGCGATATCCGGCCAGCCGTAGACCGCGCTCCAGGGCGCGTCGGATGGAGGGATCGTCGTCCACGACCAGGACGTGCGGCGGGTGCTCGGTGTCGGGTTCCGCGATCACCGGGTCGCGGCCCCCGGCTCCGCGGTGGCGGGTGTGCGCGGTGTGTCTTGTCTGTCGAACGCCTCGACGCGATGTGTGCTGGCCATGTCGTCGGCTCGACCCATGTCGTCCCCCGGAAGGCTGTTGCCGTTGTCGCCGAAGTTGTCGGTGGCCAACCTATGGGTGGAGAGCGGGTGGTGTACGCCGAATGACGGCTCGTCAAACGAGTGGTGGGGGAGGGGGGTCGGGGTGGTTGGGCGGGTTGGGGTGGTCGGGAGGGTTGGGAGGGTCGGGAAGGTCGGGAGGGGCGGGGGGCTCGGCGGCCTCGGAGAGCTCGGGACGCGCGGTGGGCGCGGTGGGCGCGGTCGGCTCGGTGGGTGATGTGCCGGGTGGGGGTTGGGGAGTGTCCTGGTTGATGGACAGCCAGCGGAACCAGTTGGTGCGGTTGATCGGGATCTGGGGGTTGTGCAACAGCCACAACACGTGGCCGGCCTGATCCCGGGTCCACGGCTCGCCGCTGTCCTGTGCCTTCGTCAGCCGGGCGCGCAGGTCCTCGCCGTCCACGACGCGGGCGATCCGGGAGTACTCGCGGTCCTTGCATCGATGCCGGCGGTACACCACCGCCTCGACCAGGTCCACCAGGCGGCTCCGGGCCTCAGCGTGGTGCCCGGGGACGGCCAGCAGCCGGATCAGCCGCTGCTTGGTGCTCCAGACCTTGGCGTGCCGGGTCCATTCGGTCGGGTACCGGGCCTCCCACTCCAGATAGGTCAGTGCGTACGGCAGCCCGCCCCAATCGGGCACCTCGGCGGCGGCGAGCGGCTCGGCCAGCAGCGCCGCGGCGGGCGTGCGCAGCCACGCGGCGCGGAAGCGTTGCCAGGCCGTCTCCTCGGCGGAGACCGAGCGGGGCACCCGCAACACGACCGTGTCGTAGGCGGCGCGGGCCTCGCGGGTCTCCCTGGCCACCCGCAGATAGTGGTCCAGGGCACGCCGGTGCGCGATCTCGTCATCCGACACAAGCGCGCCCATCCACCCCAGCCGGGCGTCCCACTCCTCGACCGCGCCTCGTTCCATCACGCCGACGATCTACCCAGGTCGATGCGGAACAAGTCCGCCACGGGGCGTGCGGGGGCTGGGTCGTGGGCGCGGGGGGTCGGTCCGGGCCGGGGTGGGGGTGTGGGGCATGTGGCTGGGCGTGGTCGCGAGCGCAGCGCGCCGAGAAGCCCGAGACGCGAGCCGGGCCCGACGCCTGAGCCTGGGTCGTGAGCGGAGCGGGCGGGTGGGGGGCTTTCGGCGATGCAGCGTTGCTTCTTGTTGGGCGCCTTCGGCGCCGGCTCGCGAGGCACCACTTTTTTGTTCCGTCGCGGGCTCCTCCACAAAAAAGTGGCCCCTCGCT